>CAJJDL010000138.1 GCA_905182935.1 uncultured Nitrospinaceae bacterium
GGTCAGGTTTTTATTCGAAGTATTTTCTAAAACATCATAGATTTCTTGTACGATTTCGGGTGCTTCTTTTGGAATTTCAACTTGACCGGTCCATTCGGGGAATGAAGTAACATCTAGAACATTAAAAACGAGTATAGAATGGTATGCTGTCATTGCGCGTCCAGACTCTGAAATTATATTTGGGTGAGGTAAATTTTCTTCCTGGCAGGATTCTAAAACATGATAGACAACATCGTTAGCATACTCTTGTACATTATAGTTAGTGCTTGATGCGTAGGTTGAGCGTGATCCGTCATAGTCAACGCCAAGACCTCCTCCAACGTCGATATAATCGATTGGGCATCCAGCTTTTCGAAACTCCACATAGAAGCGTCCGACCTCCTTTAAACTATTTTTAATTCTACGAATATTAGTGATCTGGCTTCCTAGATGAAAGTGAATCAGGCGTATACAGCTTTTGATGTTGTGTTGTTCTGCAAAGTCTAATGCATCGATTAGTTCCATTGAATTGAGTCCAAACTTTGAATACTCTCCACTTGACTCCGCCCACCTTCCTTCCCCAGCACTGGTGAGTTTGATACGAAGTCCAATATTCGGTTTGATATCTATTTCTTTTGCAACTTGGTCTATGATTTTGAGTTCACCTGGTCGCTCTACAACAATGAATACTCTTTTACCTAGTTTTTGGCTCATTAGAGCAAGGCGAATAAAAGTTTCGTCTTTATAGCCATTGCAAATAAGAAGAGCTTCAGGGTTGTCTAGAATTGCCAGGATTGCATGCAATTCAGGTTTTGAGCCGGCCTCTAGTCCAAAGTTAAACGGTCTGCCAAACTTGATAATCTCCTCTACTACTTGTTTCTGCTGATTGACTTTGATTGGATAAACCCCGTGGTAGGTTCCTTCATAAGAATATTCTTTAATAGATTTATTGAAAGCATTAGCTAGGTTAGAAATACTTGCTTTTAGAATATCAGAAAACCGGATGAGAGCTGGAAGAGAATAACCTTTGGCTTGAATATCTTCGACGAGTTCTTTTAAATCGATGGAATGGTTATTCCCATTTTGAGGCTGAACAATAATGTGACCTTTATTGTTGATGTCAAAATACTCCAACCCCCAACCGCGTATATTATAAAGATCTCTTGAGTTTTCAATAGTCCAGTTTTTCATCAAATAATCTTTTCCTGAATTTAAGTGACCGTAGTGATCTTACTTAAGCCTAATTCCATCACTATCCAGTACCATGAAATGGGTAGGCGTACTTGACGTAGTTAGTCTGTGAATTTGATTAAAGTTATAGGATCTCTTTTAAAAGTCAATCCATTTATGAGTGTTTTGCCCTTTCTGACCAAGGGAAAGAAATTGGGCTATGGGTTGTTTTATGATATACATCTAAATCGTCTAAATTAAAGATACTTGAGGGAATTGGAATGAAGATAGAAGGTGTGGATGTCCGTGATATTTCAAAAAAATTTGGTACCCCAGTTTACGTATATAGCATGACTGCTCTTCGTGAATCTATCGAAGAAATAAAACAGTTATCTCCGGTTACTCGTTATGCAATGAAAGCCTGTTCCAATACACGCGTCTTAAGTGAAATGTTGGATCATGGTATTAAAATTGATTCGGTAAGCGTTTATGAAGTAAAGCGAGCCATTAAAGCTGGATTCAAACCAGAGGATATATGTTTTACAAGTGATGTTTTTGCCAACGCGGACGATGTTTACTTCTGTTTGGAAAATAAAATTTTTACTAACTGCGGGACACTTGGCATGTTGGAGGAGTATGGCTTCGCGTTTAAGAAAGTTGGTCTAGGCAGTTCGAAAGTGTCTATTCGTATTAATCCTGGAGAAGGTGCCGGGCATTCTAAAAAAACAAATACAGGTGGTCCATATAGTAAGCACGGTATCTGGTATGAAAACCTGAATGAGGCAAGGAATATTGCAAAAAAGCATGGTCTGAAAATTTCTGGAGTGCATATCCATATTGGATCGGGTGGTGATATGGATCACTTAAAGCGCATTACTGGAAAACTAGTCGATTTTGCTAAAGAATTTGGTGACCTAGAGGTAGTTAATTTTGGAGGAGGCTTGCCTTATCAGTATGACCCGAGCTTGCCTCAGGAAGATATTTCGAGATACAAATCGATCCTTACCGAGCGGGTGGAAGTTTTGGAGCAATACTTTGGTCGAAAAATAATATGCGAAATTGAACCTGGCCGCAGATTTGTCGCAGGGTGTGGATATTTGGTTGGGGAAGTACGAGCACTAAATCACACCTTTGAAGAAGACGGCACACGACTCGATTACGTACTGGGTAATATTGGGTTTTGTCACTTGATAAGGCCTATGGCGTATGGGTCATTTCACCCTATATGGATTGTAGGTGATGATTTAGGCCCTGAGCAGGATGTTATTATTGCGGGCCCAGTTTGTGAGTCTGGAGATGTTTTAACTCAAAAAAATGAAGAACCGGTTCCGAGAAGACTGCCAATGCCGAAAGCGGGTGACCTAATTGTAGTTGGTGGGGCAGGTGCTTACGGATTTGCCATGTCATCTAATTATAATACCCAACCGCTTATTCCGGAGGTAGCGGTGGAAGAGAATAAATATGAGCTTACTCGAAGAAGGCAGACTCTCGATGATATGCTGCGAGAGGAAACAGATATATCTTGATGGAGAACTAGGGTTTTTTTAGTCGATTGAATTAGAATAAATACTTATCAAAATAACGATTCATTATAACGATCACCATCTTTTTCAAAACGCCATACTTTTTTTTAAAGTTTTATCATGACAGTCTTATTGATGGTTAAATGGATTTTACTCTGTCAAAAGATAGGCCTGTAAACCATCAATATAATTAATGCCTTTTTGAACTCTTATACGTTCCTGAAAATAATGTTTTCCTTTCGACAGAGGAGACAAACTGTATTTAACCTGCCAAGTATCATTACTCAAACTTCCAATACGGAACCTACCAAGCATTGGGTTGAGTTCTCCTAAAATTGGAGGCCGATTTTCTTTTTCATCAAGATAAGCAACAACTCTTTGATGAGGGACCTTTATAAAAATGTACAAAATATAAGCGTGATTTTTTAAAATATTGAATCCTTTTACTATAGGAGAAACTATATCCATTGGAGTCTCGGATTGATTTTCGATTAGAAGTGAGTATGCACCGATAGCACTTGGTTTTTCAGTGTTTCGAACACTGACGCGTGGTATTTTAAAACGTCCTATTTTCCCTTCATAATCTGGGTCAAAGGTCGGAGGAATAAACCGTACAGCTTTTAAGTCAAGTTCGTATACTTCAAGTTTGCCGAGCGATTGTATATTATTTAATATACTCTTGGGCAGTTTGAGTCTGCGTTCTTGGGTCATAGGGACAAATGGATATTTTTCTGGAGGCATATTCTTATGAGTAAT
>CAJJDL010000139.1 GCA_905182935.1 uncultured Nitrospinaceae bacterium
TGCGCCGAAACAGGTACTAAATACAGCAGTAGGTTCCCTGCTTAATCCCTGCTCGGTGCCTGCTACCTTTGCGGTATATCCAGAGATGAAGTGATACATAGCCTGTTCAGGAGTCATTTTAGCGACGGGAGGTATTACACCGTAAGCATCACAAGTAAGCATTATCACCTGTTTTGGGTGATTCCCTGTGCCACTGGGGACTGCATTTTTAATGTGCGTAATCGGATAACTTGCTCTTGTGTTTTCTGTAAGACTTGAGTCATCCAAGTTAAGTTTACGTGTAATGGGGTCCATAACTACATTTTCAAGAATAGTTCCAAATCGTCGAGTACATTCAAAAATTTCTGGCTCTGCCTCTTGTGATAGTCTTACAACTTTTGCATAGCAGCCACCTTCAAAATGAAAAACCCCCTTCTCGCTCCACCCATGTTCATCATCACCAATTAAACTGCGATTAGGGTCGGCTGATAGTGTGGTTTTGCCTGTACCAGAAAGGCCAAAAAATACTGCAGAATCTCCATCTGAACCAATATTAGCCGAACAATGCATTGATAAAACCGAATGTTTTTGCGGTAGTAGATAATTAAGGACAGAAAAAACTGATTTTTTAATTTCCCCTGCATAGTTTGTTCCTCCGATCAGCACCATTTGTTTAGAGTAGTCAACAACAACGAAGACTTCAGAATTGGTGCCATCGATAGCAGGTACAGCTTGAAAATTAGGGACATGAAGTATCGTAAAGGCCGGTACATGGTTGGCTATTTTATTAAGATCATTAATTTGAATAAACATGTTTCGAGCAAATAAATTGTGCCAAGCAGTTTCTGTGATAACGCGGAGGTGAAGTTGTTTTTCCTTGTCTGCTCCAGCGCAACAATCCTGAACATATAGATTTTTATTTTGCAAATATGCGAGTATTCGACCATATAAAGCGTCAAACTGTTCAACCTCGAAAGGTTTATTTACCTTCCCCCACCAGATGTGGTCTTGGCTCGTTGGCTCTTTAACAATGAACTTGTCGTTAGGTGCACGGCCAGTATGCTCACCTGTAGTAACTACCACAGGACCTAAGTGACTAAGTTTCCCTTCGCCGTTACGGCTGATATGTTCGTATAAAGCTGGTGTTGTTAGGTTCCAATAAATTTCTTTAGCGTTTTTAATTCCGTGATGTTCCAAACCAACCTTGTGCTTTAGGCCCTTTTTGGACATTGAAGAAAACTCCTATTATGGTAAATTTTAGTAATGTTATTTTTAATATTAAAGTCGCTTTTGGCCGAAAGAACTTAATACATCTCTTACGGATAGTCCAATATTAGCATAGATTCGAGTGAGTCAAAATAGTAGACCCAAAAAATATTTACCAAACACGCATAAATTTTGCGAAATTATGAGTCTGGATGCTAAGCTTTTCTTGATTTTTAGTATTTGTTGATCTTTTAAAGGAATTATGAGTATTTTTGATCAAAAAAAGAAAAAACTTGAGGTTAGTATAATTGCCCGGGAGAAAAGTGACTATAACGATATATATGTCATGCAGAAAGGGAGCAAACGTGACATGTGGTTCCGAAAAAAAAAATGATTTTTTTCTTCAGAGCCGGATCGATACTAACCAACTGGATACCCTTGTTCTAATTTACACTCAAATGCTGACTTCGGCCCTTCTTTTGCAACCGGTACCTAGTAGTATTCTTATTATTGGTCTTGGTGGTTGCGCTATGAGTAATTTTTTAGCGAGTTTGTATCCAGATGCTGTTTTAGATGTTGTTGAAATCGACCAGAAGGTAATAGATATTTCTAAACAATTTTTCTATTTTAATGAAACAGAAAATTATAAAATCCATAAAGAAGATGGACGTAGATTTATCCAAAAGATGTCAGGTAAGAAACAATATGATTTAATATATTTAGATGCTTATAAAAGTGGATCAATTCCGTTTCATCTTAAAACGATTCAGTTTTACGAAGATTTAATGCAGGTTCTCTCTTTAGAAGGTGTAGTTGGGTCTAACCTTTATGGGAAAAGTAATCTATTAAAATCAAGTGACTGGAAAACGTTCTCAAATAAATTTAATCAGATTTATTGCTTTGAAGACCATGATAGCTTGGCCACAGTTCTCCTCGCATCAAATAGAAAAGAGGTTTTAACCAAGAGCGAATTTATTCGAGCCGCACAAGAGTTTCCCTTTTCATTGCCATTTTCTCTTACGGATGTTGCAAATATGTATAGTACAGGAAAATTTAAAAATGATAACGGCGATATTTTTATAGACGACTTTGCACAAGAAGAGTCTGATTACAGGATAGAAAAAAATAATCGAGATGATGTAAAAAATCCTCTATACCCGATTAAAAGTACGGGATAAATATAAAAAAGAACTAAGAAGAAAGAGTTTTCTTAATGTCAAAAACCTGGATACGGTTATTGCCAGTATCAGAAACTGCAAGAAGGTTGTCTCGCGTGTCCATATAACCTACTCGATTGAATTGCCCGACTCGTCTTCCGGGACTTCCATAGATTCCTTTAATATTTAAGGCGAAGTCTAGGTGTAGAATGCGACTGCTCCAGTGATCCGATGCAAAGATGCCATAGGTGGGACTATAGGTGATAATATATAAATCGCCAAACCCTGTCCCCTCCCGCCTAAGGTTTGCCAATAGAGTTCCGTTTAAATCGTAATGTTTTACAAGGTCGGCTGATCTGTCAGCTATAAGATATTCCCCATTTTCAAGAGAACAAATTCCAATAGGCTGTTCAATACCCTCTGGAATAACAGACCGAATAAGTTTTCCATCAGGTCCGTATACCTGAATTCGTTGGTGAGAGGCGTCTGTCACCCAAAGGTTGTCTTCTTTATCTATAGAGGATGAGAATGCCATCTTACCCAACCGTTGATCTTCTTCTTCATGGTCACCGAACGTTAGAAGAAAATCCCCGTCAGGAGAGAATTTTTGTACTCGTTGGTTATTCATGTCGACTACATAGATATTGTCTTGCCTATCTATTTGAACGCTAACAGGGTACTTAAAGTTGCCAGGGCTATTGCCCCAACCTCCAAATCGAGTTAGGGATACTCCTGTTTTGGAAATATGAAATACATGATGATTTTCTTGGTCTACACAAAACAAGTTTCCATTTGAGTCAAAGGCTAAGCCCATGGGTTGAATTATAGTTCCTATAGCTGAACCCATACGAGTAAGCGAATGACTAAAGGTTGGGACTAAATCAAAAATAGTCCGTTTTTTTTCATATATGCCAGTTTGTTTAAAAAAAACAAACAAACGTTCCAACCTATTACATGTACGGGCTCGACGAATGAGATTGAACTTCATACTGTCTAAATTATTTTGTATTTCTTGTATTTCTTCATCTAATTGTATCGAGTGATCAATATTTGAAATATTTTTTTCTAAACGCAGATTTAATTGCTGATTTTTTAAATGAGAAAGTTGGAACGTGAAATTTTTAATTTCTTCTGCAATGGAATCTGCAGCAATTCTTTCTTGTGAACTATAAACGTCTAGTTTTTTATAAAAATTTTGGATAGGCGAGTCCTGGGGGGAGGTAGTTGAAACTAAGGCAGCGCCTATTATAAGCCGGTTGATATTATGAGATTCGTTGACCTCAAGAGTCAGAATCATACGTCTAATAAGTCCAATTTGAAAATCAACAATACAAATATTATTGCTAATTGAAATAGGGGCCTGCTTGTCTTGAGGATTTACTTGTTTTAGTTGTTGATTTAAATTTCTTTGTTGTCTATCAAGGTCATTCAGTTGTTTTTGTAGTTCTTGGTTTTTTTTCTTATAGTTTGCTTGTGACTCTAAAATCTGAGAAATTTTTTGTGTAAAATCATCAGGTAAAGATTCTATAGGGTAGGCGTCATTCCCAATAATAAGAAGACTGGAGGTGCGTTTTATTTCGGTGTTTTCGATATTGTATGATTTAACAATTTCCTTAATATTTAAATCTTCTACATCGAATGGTAGTGGTGAGAAATAATCTGGACCGAGTTCTCTGACTAAAGGTTCTTTTTCGTTTTTAAAATGGGTAATATATGTATCAATAAGGTCCCTCCACAACGTATCTATAATGACATGGGCGGGTTGGATTTCCTGAATACCAAGTAAAACTTTTGGTATGATTTCGTTGCAGAGAGGATCGCCTACTATCTGATCGAAAATGCCAGCCATTTTCTGGTTTTCGGTTGAAGTCTGAACGCAACACTTAAAAGTAAGGAGTAAGGTGCGCAGCTCGAAAAGCAATGGCCTAAATATAAGAGATATTCGGTTATTAGCAAGGAAGTTGCCACGAAAAATATTCCATTTTGTCTGGTCCTCTTGCAATTCGCTAAAGGCATTGACTAACGCTATTTCATTGACTTCTTTGATAGCTAGTTTATCAAAAAAAACTTCCCCTATTTCTTTTAATCGTTCGATCAGGTTTTCACAAGCGGGCAGTATTAAGCTTGATGATAAGCATTGACTAGAAATTATATTGCTTATGTATTCTGCTAGTTGGTCAGATAGCTGACAGTGCTTGTAAGAAACCGCTCGAACTTTTCTAAATAGAACTTTATGTTTTTGCTCTAAGTTAAATAATTCATGATCAAACACACGAAGGTCTTCTTGATCTTGAAGAATATCAAGTCGCCTTTTAAACTCTTTGTTATCAAATTTTCTTGCGACTTCTTCCCATGCCGTATAAGTTTCTAGAACTTCTTCTCGCGAAGACTTTATTTCCTGAACAAACACTGCAAGTCCGTTCAGAAGAGCAGTTTCACTTTCTGAAGAGTCATGTGTTTTTAGAGTTATGCGGCTAAGGTTTAGCAGAAGGTTGGGGTTGGAAGGTTTTTTTGGCTGAGCAGAGTTTTTTCCAGGTAATATAAGTTGGATAGCTTTTGAGTAGCTTTCCTTTGCTTTTGAGTATTCTGATGATTGCTCCGCAAGTTGACCCATGAGGGTTGGCCACTCTGGATTTTTTGGGTCAGACAGACATCTTTTATTAGCAACCGACTCTAGAGACTTAGAAGATGTGGAAAATAAAAATATGCGTGGATTAAAGGTAAGGCCAATATTTAATTTTCCATGGGTGTCTATGGCTGTGAGAGAAGGAGCTTGGAGGGGCGTAGAACTATCGACTTGATCCAACTTATCCAGAAATTGTCCAAAAGGAGAAAATATCTGAATACGGTTATTATTTAAGTCACTCACATAAAGAAAGTCATTTTCCCCAACCGAGATACAAAGAGGATACTGAAATTGACCTGCTGCATCTCCTCGTTCGCCAAAAGAAAATATTCTTTTCCAGTTTTTATCAAATTTAACAATCCGATGATTGCCGCTATCTGTAATAAAAAAATTACCACGACTGTCTGTGCTTATCGAGGTAGGGAACTCAAATGCCGGCGCCGAAAATAGATTAGCCGACGTTTCATAGAAATAGGCAAGGTTTTCTTCTAGAACGGTACCACGCTGGCCGACCCATCCAAGTGATTTGCCCTCTGGGGAAAACCATTGGAGTCGATGATTGTAGCGCTCGACTACTAGAATATTCCCAGAAGTCTCTACCATAATATCGTATGGTTCATTCAACTCTCCTTGAGCTTCTC
>CAJJDL010000140.1 GCA_905182935.1 uncultured Nitrospinaceae bacterium
AACAACTATGCCGTTGGGAACGGCAACCCCATATTTTGCAAGGATTTCTTTTGCTTGATGCTCGTGAATATTCATGTCTTTAAAATTCAGATTGTAGGAGTTAAGAACTCAAACTATTACTATTAATCACTTACTTTTAAAGAAGAAACTTTTATCATAGCTCGTATGTCTTGTCAAAAAATTATCGAACGGAAGTTAGATAAATAGGTGCTAAATATCTGCCGTAATATATTTTATCTAGATGGATATGTTGGATATACGAGAGATGTCCTAACTGTAAAAAGCTTGGTTTATTAGCATCGTGAAGTTATTTTTTTGTGGGGAGTTTTATGGAAGTTTTGATTGCTATTGTTTGCTCCGGAATTTTTATTTTTTATTAGTATCTCATTCCAAGCGTCCATTAATGGAGTTAATATATTTATGATTGATTCTAGTGCCTTACGGTCTGATTTAATATTAGCTCGAGTTAGTTGATGGAGCATAAACTGATAAAGCGCTTCCAGCTTTTGGGCTACCTCGCCACCTTTTTCTACGTCGAGAGCAAATGATAATTCATTTATAATGTCATGTGTTTTGTTGATATAGGTCCCTTTTTTAGATATGTCATTATTGTCAATTCCCTCGATAGCCAAATTGACAAATCTTAATGCACCTTCGTACATCATTACAATTAACTTTCCCTGGCTAGAAGTAGCTATTTCATCATGGTGATACTCGTTTCGAAATCTATTTGGAACCATACTAAAATACCCTTATTAAAAATTAAGTAACTTGTTATTTTCTCGACTTAAATATGTCTTGAATTCCCTGTAGAGAGCTATTAAAAGTGTCCTTTTGCGCATTAAGCCGACCTAAAACAACTTCAAGATTTGCGAATCGATTTTTAAGGTTTTCCTCGAAAGTGAGTAGGCGTTCAGCTTGCTCCAGGAGAACCACATTGTAGTCATCAACCGTCTCTTTGATGGTGTCCAGTTCTGTTACCAGTGGTCCATTCAAGGACGAATCAACCATGTTTACAAGTTTACGATTTAGAATTTCTGCTACTCCGACCGATAATATGATTTGTCCATAGCTCCCGTCAGTTAGATCGCTGACACGAAAATTAAGACCAGCTGAGTTACCTGATGAGCCCGCCCAAAAATTTCCAGACCCTGATGCGTTTACGAATGTACTTGCTCCAGAATTACTTAGTTGAGTGACTCCATTGGATACTTTTAAATCATATGCTCCGGGTGCCGTATCTCGAGTGAATCCTACAAAAGTTACCGATGAATCTGTAGTGCTACCATTGCTAGAAAAAAGTTGGCTTACATTTTTTATGTCTTTGATTACAGCACTAGAAAGTTTGTCGGTATCTAAAATGAGTGTCCCATCTGCTTGAGTGGTAATGCCAATTTGTGAAAGGTATGAAAAATTACCGTTTGTACCAGTGATTCCAGTACTAATCGAAGATCGAAGAGCTTGTTGTAGATGTTGTACTGCAAAATTCCCAAACAATACACCAGTCTCCCCAGATTCTGAGTCTAGTCCTAACTGTTCTTTCAAAAATATCGAGAGTTCGTTGTATTCATCGACAAAATCGGAAACTTTAGTAGTTATTGCATCTGTATCAGTGGAGAGGGAAATAGTCCCTGAGCCAGATGCTTGTAGTTTAAGAGCAGCTCCATTAATAACATCAGTGACTGTATTTGAAGACTTAACAATAGAAACTCCATCTAGAGATAAGCTTGCATTCTGTGCCCTTTGTTTCGTTTCAAAACCCATTGTTACAGAACCACTTGTGATATTAGTGCTCATTGTTACAGCACCACTGCTACCTGTTTGGGTCCCTGAAATAAGTAGGCGAAAAGGCTTGGAGGAGTCACCGTCATTAAGAAAGGATGCTTTTATGTCGAGCCCTAGATTGTTAACAGCTAGCCTTAACCCATCAAGTGAGTTATTAGTACTATCAATGGTTACTGTTGATGAAGCTGACCCAATAACAATTTTTACGGTTCCAGATGCAATAGGTGTTGTAGTCTTTTCATACCCACTTGTTATGAGTTTGCTTTCTGTGGCGAGGTTATTAACGATGAGAGAATAGGTTCCAGATGATGCTGAACTAGTGGTTGTGACATCGACAACCTTGTTGCTATCTGAATGGCTGCTATTTGAAAAAACACTTTTATTAACTATAAAGCGACTCTCAGTATTTAGTTTAGTGACAACACTTTTAAATGTTTGTAGCTTGGTTTTTAATTCTTGGAAACTTGCTAACTTTTGTTGCTCGATCTGCTTTTTAGCTTCGACCAAGTCCATTGATCTAGCTTCCAGTGAAACCATCTTATTGATGATGTCCTGTGTATCTAGGTTAGAATTAATGCCATATACTGCATTTTGAGCCATTGTAGTGTATTTAGTCTCAAGGGTAGAAATATTTTCTAATGCTCTTCATAAATTTTATCGGCTTTTAAAAATCATATCTTTAATTGTTTTGAATGGTTTAGGGCATTGTTTATAAACATTTATAATTAATAAAAGTATGTTCGATTTAGCAGTCAATAAAATATTGTTTTTATTGACTTTAGTCTAGTTTTCCTTGATATGATATTTTGTAGTGCTTAAAGTAGTACAATATTATTAAAATTACCTTACTAACTTCG
>CAJJDL010000141.1 GCA_905182935.1 uncultured Nitrospinaceae bacterium
TAAAAAAACCTTTGAACAAACAACTAAACCCTTTAATAACAATAGATTAGAGGGGAAGATTCTAGTTCTCTGTTTGTACAGTAATTTTTATTTTCGCTTAGGGCGTGTTGACAGAGGCTGGTTTTAAATGCTGGCCTAGTTCCTGTACTTCGTAATCCATTCACTCACCTGTTTATTTGCTTCTATGATTTCTTTGGAAGTCATTCTTTTTTCAACGAACTTTCTATTTGCTACCGCTGCCCGATCTCCCTTCATTTCTCCTAAGTGGAACCACCTATAAGCCACAATATAGTTACGTCTTACTTCGATCCCCTGCAAGTATATTGTGCCTAAGTTATTTGGCGCATCAAAATTACCTTGTTGAGCTGCCAATTCATACCATTTGATAGCTTTCTTATAATCTTTATTTACTCCCTCGCCTTCTGCATACATTGTAGCGAGGTTATTTTGCGCATCTAAATTACCCTGTTCAGCTGAAAGTTTATACCATTTAACAGCCTCTTGAAAATCTAGATTAACTCCTGTTCCTAAGTCATACATTAAACCTAAGCCATACTGACCGAGCGGATCGTTTCGGTCAGCCAAGGTATGAAATGCCTTTAAGGCTATTTCATAATCACCCCGTTCAAAAGCAGCAGTCCCATCTTTATAGCTTCCAAAAGCCAGAAGAGGTATTACCCAAAGACTCAATATTAAAAATATCCAAAAAATAAATCTCATTTCAATAAACTACTTTCGAAAAAATATTAATGCGCATCAGCAAAGTCATCGTCTCATTAATTATTTTTTTTCAAGCCATCTCTATCAGTTCTTTCACAGCCTTTTCGATTCCCTCTGCCACTTCTGAAATGGTTTTACCGAGCATGTAAGCGGGCGAGGTAATAATTTTATTTTTCTTATCTGTCACAATATTCTGCACTGTACAATCTTGATGTTTACTACCCAAGTTTTCTATTTTTTGACCCCACTCTTTATCATTGCCAATTGTAAGAGTTGGAGGTGCTACATCTCCTTCAAATATTTTAGCGTACATGGCCGGAGCAATACAAACAGCTGCCTGTGGTTTTTGTTTATCCCTAAATTCTTTAACAAGACGCATTACCTCAGGGTGAACCTCTGCATCTTCGCCTTTTACAGCCATGGTACATAAATTTTTTGCTGCACCAAATCCACCTGGAAATACCAATGCATCAAGATCATCTACCTTTATCGTGCTGATATCTTTTATTTCTCCTCGTGCAATCCTTGCTGATTCAACTAACACATTACGTCTTTCTCCGGCAACTTCTTCACCAGTAAGGTGATTTACAACATGCATCTGATCAACATTAGGTGCCATACATACTGCTTGAGCTCCATTTCTATCAATCGCAAGAAGCACTATCACGGATTCATGAATCTCTGATCCGTCATAAACTCCACATCCAGAAAGAACCACTCCAATTTTCTTTTGCATATTACCCTCCTAAATTAGGTTTGATCAAAATAAAGTCTCAGATATCTTTTCCGCAAATCAGAGGGGGAATGTATATCCACTTAAAAATAACCCTAAAGAAATCAATCTTTTTATTATTTTTACAATAGTATCATTATTAAAAATATTAATTTATGGCTCGTAACCATTCGTGATCGGCAAGCGACGATCTCTTCCAAATGCTTTAGGTGTAATCTTAATTCCTGGTGGGCCTTGTCTTCTTTTATACTCATTGGCATCTACTAATTTGATAATTTTCTTAACTTCTTTCATCGGTAACCCAATTTCTTTAAGTTCATCAATTCCTTGATCTTCTTCTATATACCTAGCTAAGACCTTATCTAAAAGTGAATAAGGAGGAAGAGAATCTGTATCCTTTTGATTTGGTCGTAACTCTGCCGAAGGATCTTTCCTTAAAATTACTTCTGGAATTAGTGCGTAATTTTCGTTTTTATTAACCCACTTCGACAATTGATAAACCCATTGTTTTGGCACATCTTTAATAACAGCAAACCCTCCAGCCATGTCACCATATAAAGTGCAATAACCAACACTGAATTCACTTTTATTTCCCGTGGTTAAAACTAACCAACCCATTTTGTTTGAAAGAGCCATCATATAATTACCACGAATTCTTGCTTGCAAATTTTCTTCTGCGCTATCTGACGGCAAGTCTTTAAATATTTTTGATAGAGACTTTTCGTAGACCTGCATAACGTCTTTTATCGGAAGAGAAATAACACGGATGCCCAAATTTTTCGCCAAAGCTTCAGAATCGTCTATACTTCCTCGCGAAGAGTACTTAGAGGGCATGCTAACTCCCACTACATTTTCTGGTCCGATTGCACTTGCCGCTATCACTGCTGTAAGCGCCGAATCGATTCCTCCACTTAAGCCGATCACTGCCTTACTAAATCTATTTTTTTTTATATAATCTTGAGTGCCAAGAACTAAAGCTTTAAATATTTCTTCTACTCCACCCAATTTATTTATTTTACGCGATAAAATAGCAGGCTTATTAGAAACACTCGGACTATTCGAAGTGTCATATTTTTTAATTGGTATACCTGAGATTTTATTTAATTTTTGTTTTTTCGATTTTGGTTTAACTTTTAAATCTGCATAAATCATTTCTTCTTTAAATGAATTACCTTTCGTTATAATAGCTCCATCAGGTTTAACTACTAAACTATGCCCGTCAAAAACAAGTTCATCCTGCCCGCCCACCAGGTTTACATATACTAAGTGCGCTTTATATTTGCGCGCACGTTCTCGAACCATATCTTCTCTCGTCTTTCCTCTACCTTTGAAATAAGGTGACGCCGAGATATTAACTAGAATATCGGCTTGACCTTCTGTGCATATTTTTTTACCTGGACCATTGACATCCCAAATATCCTCGCAGATTGTCAAACCTACTGCTATGCCATTCACTGAAAAACATACCGATTCATGACCTTCCGTAAAATATCTTTTTTCATCAAAAACCCCATAGTTCGGAAGAATCATTTTTCTATAATTTCCTATAACACGGCCCTCATAGATTATCGCTGCCGAATTATACAAATTCATTTTGACCTTTTCCACATAGCCAATCACAACGACCATCTTTTTTACACGCAAGCTAATATGTTTCAGCGCTTTATTATTTGCTTCAATAAAATCATTTTTAAGCAATAAATCTTCTGGCGGGTATCCAGTTAAGACAAGTTCGGGGAACACAACCAAGTCTGCTTTAAATTTGG
>CAJJDL010000142.1 GCA_905182935.1 uncultured Nitrospinaceae bacterium
TATTTTGGTTGGGTTAAAACTAGAGATTGATTGTAAGGTTTCATTGTTGTTAAGTGCTCCTTTCGCTATATTAAAAAATACAGGACGATCTAGATTAGAATTACTGCTAGAAAAATACAGTAAGCTGTCTTCGGTTTTTTTTCGAAAAAAGAAAAACTGATCCCATGCTTTCTCTTCATCTTCTGTTTTAAAGGTAGGAGTTGGGTATTCAAAATTTTCAATAAAAACTGCAGACAAACTAAAGTGCTTATCTAATTGATTGATGAAGTATTTGTGAGGCAGTTGATTACTTGTGATAACTATTAATTTTTGATTGGTCATTTCAGTAAAATTAGATAATGAGTATTAATAATAAAAATCTCTGCAGTTATCGCTACAAATTGAACTAATAAATGGAAACGAGTAAATCGATAATAATAGTGATCGGTAATAACTAAATATAAAATATTATGACTATATCATGTATGTGTTCGTGCGATTAAATGCTTCAAAAGTATTATGGTAGTTTGCCGATACATGATCTGCTGACTCGGCGATATAGCTTGTTTTGTGGGTTTCGGAATTCTTTTTGGAATGAGGTGCTTTATAAATTTGGGTATTATTGTTATTTTGAGGTAGGAAATAATTTTATCAACCCATAAAAGGCTAAGCCGATCATCGCAATGGAAGAAATGTTGACCAGCCAATAAAAATATGCTCCAAAAAATCTTCCGGTATGAATTTCTATAATTAATTTAGAAAGCTTCATTTTAAAGTGATCTTGTTCTAATGCATGAGTTGCACTTCCTAAGTCAATAATATCCCAAAGAGTGCCATTGTTTTTTGAGATAAATAAATCCGTTTCCGATGCTATAAGTAAAAGTGAATTTATACTACTTGAAATAGGAGTAGTTAAGATTTTCTTAATTGGCCCTATTCCCAATTTGTAACGTTGAAACTCTCTTTGTGACATTGAATTTAGGTGTTTCTCAAATTCTTCACTTGTTAAGTTATATTTATTTGGTGTGATGTCCCGCCAAATATCGCCACTATTTTCCGTGTAAAATAAACCCTTGTCGGAACCAAGGAAGATACTGGCATTATCTTGTTTATCGATAGCCAAGGTAGTAATATTTTTTAAATATTTATTTTTATCTTTAATCCAGTTAAGGCCCCCATTGAATGATTTATAGAACCCTTTACCTGTTCCTATGAAAATAAATTCTGGGTCGGTTTTCAGCGTTATGATACTTGAAATTTCTTTAGGGATGTCAGTCCATTTTTTTTCTACAATATCCCCATCAACGCTATTTCTATAGACACTATTTTTAGTGCTTATGATGAGTTGACTAGGTTTAGCAGCAGAAAATTGAATAGTTTGAATATTTTTGTTTTTAAGAACCTTATCCTTCACTGGCCGCCAAAGATCTTCTCTCTCTGATGAAACAAATAGGCCACTTTGGGTTGCTGCATATATAACTTTAGTTTTATTAGGGTCAATTAGAAGATCGTTAATAAAAACATTTGTTAATCCATGAGCTTTATCGAACCACTTATTCCAGCTTTCACCTTGATCTTCTGATTTAAATATACCTTTTGGAGTACCTGCATACATTAGCTGTGAATTTTTTGGATCTATTGCGAGTGCTCGAATATCCTGACTGAATAATCCTTGCTTCAACTGTATCCAACTTTTTCCTGAATTAATGGAACGGTATAAACCATGGTCTGTCCCGACATAGATTAGAACTTTATTGCCAAGAGTAATGGAGGCAAGTGATTGAATGGATCGATGTGTTTCTGCTATTTGATAATATTTGTCAGGAATGAACTTACCCTCGATCACTTTCTTATTTAGATCTAATGAGTCTGCGTTTATTAAAATAATGCCGGAGACTGAGAGCAAAAATAAGAAAAGAAAACAGGCTAAACCCAACCATTTGAGGAAAATCTGAATCATATGCGACTATCAATTCTGCCAATAAGGCATTATAAGTGAGTGGTTTAAAGCATTACTTTAAGTGTTTCAATAGTTTTCTAACACTTTCGACTGATACTTTTACCAGTGTTCAGTGAAGATTATAGCCTGGAAACATATTACATAACTGCTATTTTCAACGCAATAAACTTTAAATTAATGGAGCAAAGTTAAAGAATTTTAAATATTGCTAATTAAATATTAAATAATTGAAATGAATTAATTAATGGATTTTTAAGAGGATTTTAAACGCACCTTAATTAGTTTGAAATATTTTCTAATCAAGAGGTGGCTCTGGGTTTTTTTTCTTCGGCATGATCGCGAAGCCTAGGCGTTCATAGCCATCAATTAGTTTTTCTTCTAATGAACGTACATGATCGGACAATTCGTGGACTTGCGAGTCAATTTCCTTTAAGTGACCAGAAAGCTCTTGTAGGTCTTTATCCTTGGTATCTTTAAGGAATAATTCGCAACGTTGCGCGTGGTCGGAGATGTGTTCGGCTAGATCATGAACAAAACCGATATCATTTTGGATATGGCTAGTTTCTTCTAAAAGGTCTTTGGAGTCGACTTCAGGTTTAATTACGAAAGTATAAATTATTCCCACTAAAAATATAATTAAGAGAAGACTCTGAGCAATAAATGTTTCCCATGTAGGATACATTCCCAACCAGGAAATTTCAGGGGCAAAATCTGCTGCTGTCAATGAGACGGCTTCACCCATTTGTAGTTCATGGATCCCTTTGCCCATAAATGTAAATGCCATAAAATAAAGCAATATACTGGTGAATCCAAAAAACCATTTAATGGGTACTTTAACTCCTATCTTATTAATCAAGACAAACATGCCCGCTAAAAAAACACAACCAACCAAAAAGCCTGGTATGATTCCTTTGCTGATCTCCCCAGCGTACAAATATAGAGCCTTATAGAATAGAACTGTTTCAAAACCTTCACGGTAGACAGCAAGAAAAGCTACCATACCCAAAGCAAAAACATTGCCAGTCGTAATCGCTTGAGTCATTTTACCGGTAATGTAGCTTTGCCATTTTTGGGTTTCTATTTTTGTGAGTAGCCAATAACTAACCCAAAATAAGACAACTACAGCAACAAGCATGATACAACCTTCCAAAAGTTCCTGCTTAGCCATACTTATGTTCAGGACTTCGTGGATAATATAAGCGGTTAAAAAACTCGCTATAATTCCAATAGTTACGCCACGATAAACTACCTTTATTTTTTCTTTGTTTCTCGATTTAACAAGAAAGGCTATTAAGGCTGCAACAATTAGTATTGCTTCAAAACCTTCACGAACAATTATTGAAAAAGACTGGAGAAATAAACCTGTAAACCCAACCTTTTGTTCGAGAATGGTTTGAGCTTCGTGTAAATCATTTTGAATGTTCTGATTAATTTTTTTTACATGATCTAGGTCAGCGCCTCTTTTAATTTCAGCACGCAATCGGCCAAAGGAAGACTCAAGGCGGAGCCCTAATTCTTTATTCTTAGTTACTAGACCCGTTTCAATAGTTTCATAGCTTAAATAGGCATCGAATGCCATTTCAGCTGACTTTTCAACCTCACCCGCCTTAAAGGCTTTTATACTTAGATTTAAAACCCTAATCACATCGGCAATTGCTTGTTTTGTAGAACCTGAAGTTCGATTGGTATCTATAGTTGTTGTGACAACTGGAAGCTCTAAGTTTTTATTTGAAAATGTTCGAATGTAATAGGTAACATCCCACAAGTCATCTTCAGGAAGAATTTCTGACCAGGCCATCATCAAAGTATTTGCTACTCCAACAGAAATTACTTCATAATTATCGTATGCAGTACTGTGCTTATTACCTGTTACCTTAGGGTCAGAAAGAACAGCTGGCACTGGATCAATTTTTGAAGAAAGAGGGCCATCGCCACCTCCAGTTATACCGTGACATATAGTACAATTAGCTTTAAAAATAGTTTTACCATTCTGGATATTTATTGCTCGTGTAGGCAATTTACTTATTTCAATACCCAATTCCTTCAATAATTGAGAGCTGATTGTGTTGGCAGCAATTGTTATTTCGCTTGGGTCATGCTTGTTTTTTATAGCGGCCCGAAGGGCTGTGAACTTTTTTTTCAGCACTTCAGAATTTTTTAAGTTTGGCATATAGCCGATAATAGTTTGGTATCTCTCAAAAGATTGTTCTAGGAATATTCTGCTTTCTTCATATTCTGTAGGGTTGACTACCGTGCCATTTTCAATTGCGAGTTTGTATTCTTTTGCCAAAATATCAAGCATCATGACAACTTTCTTGGCTTTTTCGATTGCTACTTCGGGAGTTGCTTTGGCGAGCCCTAATGAAGGCAAGGTGGCTAGAAAAAAGAAAAATAAAATAAATATAAAAAATTGGTTTGTTGATCCAAATTTTAAAAAATTAATTTTCAATGTCATTCCAATCCTGTTTAGTATGCGTGAAGGTTGTGATTGTTAATACAGTCTGAAGCAAATCAGAAGGATTATAAAGAACTTCTAAGTTAAAAAAAATTAACTAATTATGGTTTCGATAACAGCTTTTTCCAGAAACTCTTTTTATTTTTTTTTAAATTCGCTTCCTCCGGTTCAGGAGTGCGCGCCAACAGGTTTTTATGACTATTCTGATCAATGAACAGTTGAATTAAAATATGACATGAGCCACAGTTCCCTCCAGCTTCACATGCTAAAGTCACATCTTTTACTTCGGTCGTATCATTTTTGACAATATAAGATCGAATGGTACTTTCGGTAACTTGAAAGCAATTACAAATAATTTCATCCTCTTCAATTTCAGTGGAGGGTACGTATGTCATTCCCTAGCTCATCAAATGGGATATTATTTAGAGGTCTTATTGATAATAGTACTCATTATCTAAAACAATGTCAATACTTTCCTGAAGGAATTAAATCATTATAAGTAATTGATAAATAAAGATTTATTTATTTAATGGACATATCTAATGCCCATAATTTTACGGTATAATAAAAATGATAATCATTATTAAGTTAACTTGGTGTAGGTAGGGTCATGCAGATTTAATTATTGTGAGCAATAGGGGTAAGTTTTTATCTTCGTGCACTTAAATTTTTATGAGGAGAGAAGTTTCTTAGGAAATAAATAAAATATAGAGAAGTACTATTTTATTAGATGAAAGGTTGAGCGTGATAAGATCACCAGTGGTAACTAGGTTGCCCTTGAAAGGTGACTTTAAAGATCTGTTAAAATAATAAAAAAATAAATTTTAAGCAATTGAGGCTTCTAGGCAAGTTTGAAAGCGTCATCTATTTTTTTAAGATTTTTGATATGTCGTCCATTGTCGACTCAGCCTCTTCCTTTTTTCTCCAAACCCATACCTTAAGAGTCGATCCAAGGTAATACGCTTGGTCTAAAAGTGACTCTCCTTCAACAGCTCCCCAACTACCATCTTCTCTTTCAGTTAAGTATTCATATATAGGATTTTCAACAGAAGTATAAAATAATTCCAATTCTTTTTTACTGATTTCTTTTTTTTGAAGAAAATTGATGGAAGTATCTTCGATTCCATTTTTTTCCTTGACTAACTCTAAGGCCTCTTCAAAAGATTTCTCGGCAGTTGTTTCTTTGCTAATATTTTCTTCGATTGCCTTATTTCTCTTCGCAAAAGGATAATGCGAGCCATCTAATTCTTTTCCTATGTGAAAGTCTAGATCAGGAAAAAAAAGGTACACCCAATCATCAAAATCAACCTCCATTCCTTCAGAAATTTTAAAATCCGCAGCCGTATCAGGGTTTTTTTGGGTTATTTTATTATAAATATCGATAAAACTCTTGATGGAGTCATATGCCAATGCGAGGTAGTAGGCATTCATTTTATACCAGTTATTGGTAGAATTTTGTCCATTAATTAGTTTTCGTAACATGAAAATTATTGTGTCGGCACCTTTAAGGATTTCCCCAGATACTGGAAAATTATGTTTCAGGTAGTTTTGGAGTTTTTCCTGATCGCCCGCAGCTTCAGTAATACCATTTTGCAAATTTGTTTTCGCATGGTCGAGTGAATGGTAGATGAGTCGTTCATGGTTCAAAGCTCGATGGTAATCGAGGTACTCTTTTAATTCCGAGTTCTTATCCTCTTCAGGATGAGATGAAATATTTTTAGTGATATCTTTAGCAAAAGCTAACATTTTCTCCTCAAATTTAAGTATTAGACAGCTATTTTGACTTGATTAGTGAGTAAATTCAACCTAATTATGAATATGAAATTATATGAATCTAGGGGAAGGTGCAGTTTATTAGATCATTAATTAACCTGTAATAAGCTAAATCTTATACTATAATAAATGCATCTTATGTTATTGCAGGGTACAATCGTTCTTTGTGAAAAGAGTAATTGTCTGAGTTTACATTTGCACTCAGTGAGTATTGTAGTTTGGGAGACTTAATTAACTTTTCTCATTTTAATTTTAAACACCTAGAAAGTTTGAATTAATGAACATTATTTTAAATAGCTATTGCAATTTAAAGTGTAACTACTGCTTTGCTGATGAATACATGGAGGAGACAGTTAATACTCCTGGCAAGTCGATGGATTTCGATTTTTTTACGGAAGATGTTTTACCTAGGGTAAAAACGGCTTCGCTAATAAACTTTATGGGAGGGGAACCTACCTTACACCCTCGTTTTAATGAGATCCTTTCCAGTGCTCTAGATAACATGCAACCCTTTAGTTTTCTGGGAATTTTTACCAACGGTTTAATGCCAGATAAAGTTCTGGAACTCCTTTTAAATACGGTCGGTAAGGATGGGTCCATTCAAAAGCAGATTCAGTTTTCAGTTCTTTTGAATTGGCAAACCATGGAAAATATATCAGTAAAAAATCATGAACGCTGTAGGGATGTAGCAAAAGCACTTCTAAGAAAAAACGGGCATGGCCTGATGTTTAGCCTTAATCTATATTCTAAAGAACAAGAGCTGGCCACGCAGTGTGCTGAAATTAATGAAATTTATCAGGATTTAGGATTGCCAAAAAACCAAAAATATAAAATC
>CAJJDL010000143.1 GCA_905182935.1 uncultured Nitrospinaceae bacterium
AAAAAATAAAACTTTTACCGATGCTTCTTGAAGCAGCAGCCTTTCCTCCAAAAATAGTTAGTTCAAATCAAGCCCTTTGCCAAGAAATTATTTATTCAGGGGACGATGTAGACCTTGAAAAACTTCCTATTCTTCAATGTTGGCCAAGCGATGCTGGACGTTTTATAACGTTCCCAATAGTAATCAACCGAAGTATTGATCGTAAGTTAAGAAATGTGGGCCTATATCGAATGCAAGTTTATGATAAAAAAACTACCGGCATGCATTGGCATATACACAAAGATGGAGCTCATTTCTTTCACGACTTTCGAAAAGCAAATAAAGTCATGGAATGTGCTGTCGCTATAGGAGCAGACCCTACGGTATGTTACGCTGCAAGCGCACCCCTACCTTATGGAATAGACGAATTTCTTTTTGCCGGTTTTATTCGAAAGTCTCCAGTACCACTAGTTAAATGTAAAACGGTTGATCTTGAAGTACCTGCGACTGCTGAAATTGTTTTGGAAGGATTTATCGACCCATCAGAAATGAAACTAGAAGGCCCTTTTGGCGATCACACTGGATATTACTCACAGGATGGTGACTACCCGGTATTCCATATTACCGCTATAACACATAGAAAAAATCCTATCTATCTAACGACACTGGTTGGAAAACCACCGCAAGAAGATTTTTATCTGGGCAAAGCAACTGAAAGAATTTTCTTACCACTAATGCGAACACAACTTCCAGAAATCATTGATATGAATATGCCCGCCGAAGGCGTTTTTCATAATTTGGTAATCATTTCAATAGAAAAACGTTTTCCCATGCAAGCAAGAAGACTAATGAGTGCTCTATGGGGAATGGGTCAAATGAGCTTCGTAAAAACTATTGTGGTATTCGATCATACAGTTGACATCCAAGACACCTCTACCTTACTTGATAAACTATTTAATCAAATTGACTTCACACATGATCTCTTTTTTTCTGAAGGTATTTTAGATGTTCTTAATCATGCATCAGACCGAGCAGTTTATGGCTCAAAGCTGGGAATTGATTTAACAGAAAAAATAAAAGGAGAAGATGAATTTAAAAGAACACTAACAAACATTAGTTCGCCACCATCTCTATCACCAGAGAATATTATTGAAACGTTTACAGAAATCACTTCCTGTAAAATAATTGAGAAAAAAAATAATCATAAAGTTGCACTTGCTACCATAGATAAAAAATTTATAAACCAAGGCTTAAGCCTTATTGAAAAATTTATGTCCGATGATAATTTCTCTCTCATTACCGTATTAGTAATTCTAGAAGGTCATGAGAACATAAATGACTCATCAACTGTAATGTGGAAAATACTCAACAATATTGACCCTAAAAGAGATATACATTTATTTAAAAACCGCATAGGCATTGATGTAACATGTAAAACCGGCGAAAAAAACTATGCACAAATCTGGCCTGATGAAATCACAATGTCTAGTCAAGTAATTAAAACCGTAGATCAGAAATGGAAAAAAATGTTTAATGAGTAATCAAAATATTGTTGTAAAAGGTGCGCGGTCCCATAATCTTAAAAACATAACAGTAACTATACCGCGTAATAAACTCATTGTTATTACTGGTCTAAGTGGCTCAGGAAAATCTTCCTTAGCCTTTGATACTATCTATGCAGAAGGTCAGAGAAGATATGTCGAGTCTCTTTCAACCTACGCACGGCAATTCCTAGAATTAATGGAAAAGCCTGACGTAGATTCCATTGAAGGACTTTCACCCGCAATATCTATTGAACAGAAAACATCAAGCAAAAACCCTCGCTCTACAGTTGGCACTGTAACAGAAATCTATGACTATCTTCGTCTGCTTTATGCAAGAATCGGACATGTTTACTGCTACAAATGCAATAGAGAAATCTCTTCTCAAACTGTCCAGCAAATTGTTGACCAAGTAAAATTGATCCCAGAAAAAACTAAAATAATGATTCTTGCTCCAGTCGCCAATAGGCGTAAAGGAGAATTCAAAAAAGATCTAAATGATTTGCGTAAGAAAGGATTTGTACGTGCCCGTATAAACGGAGAAGTACGTTCTTTAGAAGATGAAATCATTTTAGACAAAAAATTCAAACATACAATCGAAGTGGTAATAGATCGATTAATTATCAAAACAAATATGGAAAAACGATTAACAGATTCTGTAGAAATAGGACTTCTACAAGGAGTAGGTACCCTAGTAATAGCGGTTTTAAAAGAAAACGAGAAGGACGAAGAATTATTGTTTAGCGAAAAATTTGCTTGCAGTTACTGCAACATCAGTTATCCAGAATTAGAACCGCGTCTTTTTTCATTTAACAGTCCCCACGGTGCCTGTGTATCTTGCGAAGGACTAGGAACTAAAATGATAATAGACTCAGAACTTATTGTACCAGACAACTCTTTATCAATTCGCGACGGGGCTATCAAACCATGGGAGAAGCGCACGTCTATAAATTTCCATCAGATGTTGGAAAGTATAGCCAAACACTTTAAATTCAAACTCAACACTCCCTTTAAAAATTTATCGAAAGAAATACAGAATACTCTTCTTTACGGGGCGGGGAATGAAACCATTAAGTATGTATATGACAATAATGGTGAAGAACAATATTATACTGGAACCTTTAATGGAGTAATATCAGATCTCGAGCGTAGATATAACGAAACCGACTCCTCATCGGCAAGAGAAGAAGTCGCGAAGTTTATGAGAACTCTATCATGTTCATCATGCATGGGAACCCGTTTAAAGAAAGAAGGTATTTCAGTTCGAGTAGGGGAACAAAATATAATTGATTTAACAAGTCACTCTATTGATCATCTGTATGTATTTTTTAAATCCCTAAAGTTATCTAAGAAAGAAAATGATATCGCTCGTCGCATTGTAAAGGAAATTCTTGAAAGACTAGGATTCCTCATTAACGTCGGATTAGATTATTTAACCTTAAACCGCTCCTCAGCAACTTTATCCGGAGGCGAAAGTCAACGCATAAGACTTGCGACACAAATAGGATCAAGTCTTATGGGCGTTTTATATGTTCTAGATGAACCTAGTATCGGACTTCATCAACGAGATAACGATCGTCTACTAAAAACTCTTATACAATTGCGTGACCTGGGTAATACAGTAATTGTAGTAGAGCACGATGAAAACACTATCCTTGCTGCAGACCATGTCCTTGATATTGGACTTGGCGCAGGGACGCACGGTGGCGAAGTGATTTATTCAGGAATTCCTAAAAACCTTTTAAAAGATAAGTCATCATTAACGGGGCAATACTTATCCGGAAAAAAACAAATCCTAGTTCCAAAAAATAGAAAAATCAATAATGCCTCCTTCCTAGAAATAAAAGGAGCTGAGCAAAACAACTTAAAGAATGTTGATGTAAAAATACCACTTAGTTGTTTGATATGCATTACAGGTGTCTCTGGATCGGGTAAGAGCACATTGATTAATGATATTTTATATAAAGCACTCGCTAAATACTTCTGGAATTCAACAGACAAACCCGGTAGACACAAAACAATTGAAGGTACTCATTTAATTGACAAAGTAATAGCTATAGACCAATCACCTATAGGTAGAACTCCTCGTTCTAACCCAGCCACTTATACTGGCGTATTCACGATCATTCGTGACTTATTTAGCCAAGTACCAGAGGCACGGGCAAGAGGATATAAACCAGGCCGATTTAGTTTTAATGTTAAAGGTGGACGATGTGAAACTTGTCAAGGCGATGGAGTTATTAAAGTTGAAATGCATTTTCTTCCCGACA
>CAJJDL010000144.1 GCA_905182935.1 uncultured Nitrospinaceae bacterium
ATAATTTTTTCTGAGTGAATGCCATACATAATATCGTTACCGATGTCGGTGATAAGAGCTATTATTTGTTGATTTGGTTTTCTTATTTTTTGTATAGATTCAAGAATGCCACAATTAATAATGGGTGGATAGGTCGTGTTGAATATTCCACCTCGACAGAGGTATCCTCTTCCTGGGCCCATAGCATGAATAAAAGTAGCTTTTCTTGGGTGGATGCATCGT
The DNA here is from genome assembly GCA_905182935.1 of uncultured Nitrospinaceae bacterium. Taxonomy (GTDB): domain Bacteria; phylum Nitrospinota; class Nitrospinia; order Nitrospinales; family VA-1; genus Nitromaritima. The sequence goes on from CAJJDL010000144.1 coordinate 223, forward strand.
TTAATAGAAAGGTTTAATCCGTAATAAGATCGAGCAAGGTTACTTGCACCGAATAAAATGAATAGTACTGGGTTTTGTTTTTGGTCTGAGTTTAAATTAGTTAGAGAATGTTGAAAGGACATGTGAGTGATCTCATGCTTTGCCTCTCTGAGAGGCGACTAATTATTCAACAGAAATAGGGTTGACGTAAATTTCGCGAGGTCGAACACCATCTGAAGGGCCGACAACCCCATCTCGTTGCATCATTTCTATGATACTTGCGGCTCGATTGTAGCCTATTCTTAATCTTCTTTGTATATAAGAAATAGAGGCTTGTCGATCTTTTGCGACTAAAGCCAATGCTTCGTCATATCTGTCATCGTATTCCTCTTTTTCCTCAGATTTTTCTTTTCCCGTTATAGCAACTTCAAAAATTTCTTCTTTATAGGTTGGTTTTTTTTGTTCCTTAATAAAATTTATAATTTTTTCGATTTCGTCAGCACTCACCATTGCCCCGTGAATACGTAAATGTCGATGTGTTCCTGGAGGCATAAACAACATATCTCCTTTCCCTAAAAGTTTTTCGGCACCCATAGAATCGAGGATAGTTCGAGAATCAACTCGAGAAGTTACTTTGTAGGATATCCGAGAGGGGAAATTTGCTTTAATAATCCCAGTTAAAACATCAACTGATGGGCGTTGTGTGGCAACAATTAGATGAATTCCCGACGCGCGTGCCATTTGAGCGAGCCGAGTAAGAGCTTCTTCTACTCCCTTAGAAGCGACCATCATAAGATCAGCCAGTTCATCGATTACGATTAAGATATAGGGTAGTTTTTCTGGAGGTTTTATAGGCTTATCGCTTTCATCGATAGATTCTTCGAATTCTATTTCGTGAGGTTTAACACTTTTTATATTCTCTTTTTCCCACTGCCGAAGGTTTTTTTCGTATTCTTTGCGTTCTTTTTCCATTTTTAAATTAAACGCACTTATATTACGAACTCCTATTTCCGCCATTAGTTTATATCGATTTTCCATTTCCTGCACAGCCCAAGCTAGAGCAGCAGCAGCCTTTTTTGGGTTTGTTACAACAGGTGAAATAAGATGAGGGATTCCATCAAAAATTGATAGTTCCAGCATTTTTGGATCAACCATTATCATTTTTACTTCATCAGGTGTGGCATTGAGAAGAATACTGCAGATCATCGCGTTTAACCCTACACTTTTCCCAGACCCGGTAGAACCAGCCATCAAAAGATGAGGTATCGTTGCAAGATCCTGAACTACAGGGTCACCGATACCATCTTTGCCTATTACCATCGTTAATTTAGATGTAGATTCAACAAATTCTTTTGAAGTCATTATTTCTTTGAACGAAACAACCTCTTTTCTAATATTAGGGATTTCGATACCGACCACAGGCTTTCCAGGCACCGGTGCAAGAATACGTAAACTCAGTGCGCGCATTGCTAATGCAAGATCGTCGCTCAATGCAAGAATTCTACTAACTTTGATTCCCGGAGCGGGTTCAAATTCATACAAAGTGATTACTGGTCCAGGAAGAACTTGGACTACTTTACCTTCTACACCAAAGTCAGCTAGTTTACGTTCCAGGATGGAAGTACTTATAAGAATTTCTTCTTTCATTTTTTCTGAATATTCTACGGGTAAAGGGTCGTTTAGCAAACTGACAGATGGAATTTGGTAATCACCACTTTCAGAATTAGGCTTCAGACCTTCAGCTACAATAAATTCAGTATTTGTTTTCTTTTTAGGAGGGACAATGTAAGGACCATGATCTAATAGTTGTGTTGATGCAGGAGGTTTTTCTCTAGTTATAATCAGTGGTTCTGATTTAGATATTTTTTCAGACTCTCCTTTGGCTACTTTAGAAGCTTCTCGAAAAGTATTTACACAATCGCTACACGCTATTTTAAAACTATTAAAAAGTCGTGATAATTTTCCAGCACTGGCCCCTAAAAATCTACCTGCTGATTCGAGCATGGAATTAACAGTTTTGCCTGTTATTGCAATGAGTGAAATAAAAATCATGGTAGTTAGAAACATCGTGGCACCAACAGTACTAAACCACATGACAAGAAATCTTCCTAGAGTTTCGCCGATGAGTCCCCCTACCTGAATAGATTCTTTAAAAATAGGGTCAGTGTCCAATTGAACCGCAGTTAAAGAACATAATCCTATGAGTAAAAATATTCCAGAACCCAAACGGAGTGGCCAGTGACTGAATTCTTTTCCCCTCACGCAAGCCCATCCCAGAATAAGTGTTATAAGGGGGAAGAAAAATGCGCCGCTTCCAAAAAGCTGTACAAGGCTATCCGAAATATAAGCACCAACTAATCCTCCTGAGTTAGTGACCTCAGCTTGTTCAGAAAGAGCAGTGTTCATTGATGAATCTGCCGGAAAATATGTAATCAAAGATACAATGGCGAATAAGGAAAAGGCTAGAACTGCTATTCCTAGGAAATCTCGAATAAAGATAGGACTTTTTTCACTCATGATATGTTTCCTATAGAGGTTTGGGTTACTGATCGACGAGTAGTATCTTGAAGTATGGTATCTTTTTTCCAGTTATTATCAGTTTTTGGATAGTCTAGAGTAAAGTGAAGCCCGCGGCTTTCTTTGCGTTGTAACGCTCCCATGATAATCAAGTGGGCAGTGAGAGCAATATTTCTCAATTCCAGAGTATTTTTGGTAATTGTGAAATTCCAATAATATTCTTTGATTTCATCCAGAAGCAATTTAATGCGCCTTTCAGCTCGAAAAAGTCTTTTGTCTGATCGCACAATGCCGACATAATTCCACATGATCCGTCTAATTTCTTCCCAGTTATGCGATACAACAACAGATTCATCACTATCTACGGCGTTTCCACAATCCCAACTAGGTATATCTAGGTGCATAGGACTCTTGAAATTTTTAGCTTTTAATAATAAAGCAGCCTTGGATACGGCTCTATTTGATAATACAAGCCCTTCCAATAGCGAGTTCGATGCCAGTCTATTCGCTCCATGTAGCCCAGAATAGCAAACTTCTCCACTAGCAAAAAGATTGCGGATATTTGTTTGACCGTTGAGATCAACTAACACTCCTCCACAGGTGTAATGAGCAGCCGGTACTACGGGGATGGGCTTATCAACCATATCAAATCCGAACTTTAAGCAAGTTTGGTAGATATTTGGAAAGCGTTCACGAGTGCGGTAACCTTCTATATGAGTAGTGTCTAAATAGACGCAATCGTCACCACTTTTTTTCATTTCATGATCTATAGCACGGGCAACAACATCTCGAGGTGCAAGACATCCCATAGAATGGTAGTTTTCCATGAAAGTCGTCCCATCTTTTAACCGCAAAATACCACCTTCGCCACGAACGGTCTCGGAAATTAAAAATGATTTTGCTTGAGGGTGGTACAGACAGGTTGGATGAAATTGGATAAACTCCATGTTTGCTATTTTAGCACCCGCACGGTAAGCAGCAGCGATTCCATCTCCTGTAGCGGTATCTGGGTTTGATGTGTAAAGGTACACTTTTCCAGCACCTCCGCTAGCCAATAGAGTGATTTTACTAAGAAAAGTTTTTACTTGATTTGTCTTTACATCAAGAATATATGCTCCAAGTGCTTCGTCCTTAGAACTTCCTGGCTCTATCTTAGAATCCAACCTCCCAAGTGTAATATGGTCAATCAGCATATGGTGAGGAAATACCTCAATATTTTTTTGGCTATTAATAGCCTCAATCATGGTAAGTTCGATTTCGCGCCCAGTGAGGTCGTTAGCATGAAGAATTCTATTTTTAGAGTGACCTCCTTCTCGGCTTAGATGGTAACCTTCTCCGCGAATGCGAGTGAACTGAACACCCAACTCAATTAGCTCTCTTACCCGGGCAGGCCCTTCTTTACATATTATACGGACAACGTCTTCACGGCATAATCCACGACCTGCTTCTATGGTGTCTTTCGCATGAAGTTCAAAAGAATCATCATCGGTCATTACGGACGCAATACCTCCTTGTGCATACAAAGTTGCGGATTCGTCTAGGTTGTCTTTGCTAACAATTGCTACCGAACCAAACTGTGAAGCTTTAAGAGCAAATGTTAGTCCAGCGATTCCGCTGCCTATAACTAAAAAGTCTTTTTCAATCAACATGAGTTACATTATAGGTAGTTTGTCCTTTGTTTTCAATAGGATAATTAGCGACGGTAAATTTCTGCATCATTGTAGGTTAAAAGGTATTCCTGAAGTATGTGAATAGAAAAAAAGTCGTTAGGACTAAAAAAAATAGAAAATAAAATAGATCAATGCTTCGGGAAGGTGTATTGCCAAGGCTGCTAAAAAAGCAGCACAAATGCCTAATAACAAATTAATATGTAGATTGAGTTATTTATCGCGTTAACGGATATTACCGTTTAGGTCAATAGAATAGGTTTGTTTGCTACTATTGTGCTTAGCAGTAGCTTGAAATTCAGCTTTGGTATCTTTACCTAAAGAAATACCAATAGCTATATTGGGTGATTGAATGTAACCATTAGAAATTTCTTTAGCGATATCAAGCGAGCATCGTGCGCTACTGTCGTTTTCCCAATATGTTTTGCAGGCTAAAAAAATATTTTCTAGATTTTTTTTTGCATCTCTATCATAAATCCGCTGGTTATAATTTTTTAATTGAGGAATCGCTATGGCAGCTAAAGCGCCAAAGATTAGCATAATAATTAATAACTCTAAGAAGCTAAATCCGGCTACACTTTTTCTATGGGTCAACTTCATTGGCATGCCCTAATTCTCCTAATCCAATCAACTTGTAATAAATAGTTATAAAAAACTTATCACTATGGTAGTGACTAGTAATAGAGTGTTCACTCTGATTAAAGTATAAGATAATTCAGAGAATAAGGTGAAAAATTATTAAAGTCAACGATTCTCAGGGTAGTCTTTTAGCTATTGTAGATTTAAATGGTAACGTAGATAAGTCTAATTTTTTTTGGCAATATTTT
>CAJJDL010000145.1 GCA_905182935.1 uncultured Nitrospinaceae bacterium
AGCGCTTTATCAGTAGCTTTAACAACCTTTTTAAATAAATCTAATAAATATTTTTTTTGAAATAACCCCATTTTGATAGCATAAATTTATAAAATGATTAAGGCCGTCTATCCCTTCATCATCTAAATTATATTTAATTTTATTTTCTAAATAATCTTCCAACACAGCATTCTCCACATCAGGCAAATTTTTATAATTACTCACAATTTCTTTAATCCGTCTATAACCTTGTACCCTAGCTATTTGAAATAAATTTTTCTGATTTTTATTTAAAGTAACTTTTTCACTTACAGCTAACACTGCATGAACAAAAGGTTTACCAGTTTGTTTAAACCACTCCTCGCTAAGATCATACACTGTTATATCCGAGCTAAGCTTATTCAATTTAAATGCAGGGTCACCTATAATTAATGCCGCAGGATGCTCAGCTAACATTGATTTTGGATCGGGAGGAAAAGGATGGATAGAAAGATTGTCATTAAATGGAAATAATATTTTGAGAAGTGCCACCGAAGTTCGTGAGCGAATATCTGCAGCAATAGATGTAATTTCACTAATAGGTTTTTTTGCTAATAGCAATACCGTCCGTACCTGACCTCGTGAAGCAATACATATATTTGGAACTAGTCGGTAGTTATCAGCCGACTTAAAATATTCTACTGAAGGAATCATAGCCAAATCCAAATCACCTGAATTCAAGCGATCTGCTAGCGCTGCGGGAGAATCTGTCACTATTTGAAACCCTAGATCAGGACCTTTTTCCTTCAGAAGCAAAAGAATAGGACTTGCATTTAAAAAATCATGGATTCCAAGTTTAAGCAATGGATTGACCTTAGCAAAAAAAAAGAGGTGAAAGGTAGTACAAACCCCCTCCACCTCTATTAAAAAAAACTACTAATAATCAGAGAAACATGGGTGCCAGTACTAAGGATACGATGGACATTAACTTAATCAAAATATTCATCGCAGGTCCGGAGGTATCTTTAAGCGGATTTCCCACTGTATCTCCAACAACCGTTGCATGATGGTCGTCTGACCCTTTACCACCTAAATTGCCGGCCTCAACATATTTTTTAGCGTTATCCCAAGCACCCCCTCCATTAGACATAAAAAGTGCCAACAATACACCGACCAGTATAGCACCCATAAGCATGCCCCCTAAAGCCTCTGCTCCCAACAGAAGGCCTACAATAATTGGCATCACAATAGCGACAACACCTGGCATAATCATCTCTCTTAAAGCCGACTGAGCACTAATGTCAATACAGTTGGCGCTATCTGGTTCACCAGTACCTTCCATTAAGCCAGGTATTTCCTTAAACTGTCGTCGAATTTCATTCACCATATCCATAGCACCTTTACCTACTGAATTCATTGTAAGCGCCGCTACGAAAAATGGTATAATACCTCCTATGAAAACCCCAATAACAACCTTATGCTGAGTAATATCTATAGATTCAATATTAGCTACTTGGATAAATGCTGCGAATAGAGCCAATGCGGTTAGAGCGGCCGACCCGATAGCGAACCCCTTTCCAATCGATGCAGTTGTGTTCCCAACTTTATCCAACTCGTCAGTTATTTTTCGGGTCTCCTCATCTAATCCAGCCATATCAGAAATTCCACCTGCATTACCCGCAATTGGTCCGTATGCATCGACTGACATCGTTATGCCAACAGTAGCAAGCATTCCGACAGCAGCTAAGGCAACACCATAAAGACCAGCAAAAACTGAACTAAAGTATACCGCAATCGTTATAATGATTACCGGTATTGCAGTACTTTCCATCGCAACAGCCAACCCTGCAATCATTACAGTGGCCGCACCGGTACTGCTTGCTTCGGCAATTTTTACAACGGGGGCACCTGCCGTGTAATATTCAGTGACCAATCCAATAGCGATGCCGGCAAAACATCCAACTGCTAATGCAATAAAAACACCTGATGAGAAACCCATAATTTTAATGACAAAAAATGATCCAAATAACATCGCTCCTGCACTAACAAATTTACAGTTACGAAGTGCGACCGGTGGGTCTTGGTCTTCCAACGCATCCATTGCGCGCACACCTATTACCGACGCAATAAGACCAACCATAGCAATAATTAGTGGGAGGGCCATATACTCAAATTTCATTGCAGACATACTGGCACCTATGGCAATAGTGGCAATCATAGCTCCACAGTAAGATTCAAAAATATCTGCTCCCTGGCCAGCAGTATCACCAACACAATCTCCTACGTTATCTGCTATTACTCCTGGGTTTCTTGGGTCATTCTCTGGGATACCTGCTTCAAATTTACCCACAAGGCCAGAACCAACATCCGCTATCTTTGTATAAATTCCACCTCCCACACGAGCAAAGAGCGCAATCGAACTTGCACCCATAGCAAACCCACTAATAACACTTATAGAGTCACCTTTGCCAAATATCAGAAAAAGACCGCCAACACCCAACAACCCTAAACTAGCGACACTGAGACCCATAACTGCCCCACCGTTATATGCAAGGTTGAGCGCTTTAGCCTTCCCACCCACAGAGGCTGCTTGGGCAGTTCGTACATTTGCTGAGGTAGCTGCATTTATTCCTAAAAACCCTGCAAGCATAGAGCAACCAGCACCGATGGCATATGAAACTGATGTCCAAAAACCTATCCATAATCCTTTTTGAGATGCAATAACAATCATAAGAAGAATAAATACTCCGGCAATGAAATAGCTAAGTATTTTATACTCTCGTGATAGAAAAACCATCGCGCCTTCATGGATGGATTCTGCAATTTCCCTCATTTTTTCACTACCATCAGATGCTTCATCAACTTTTTCATAAATTTTCCAAGCCACGAACAATCCAAAAATACCGAACACTACTGCAAAATATGCATAGTTTTGCGATATATTCAAAGTGGCCATAAAAATATAAGCCCCCATGGCAATTAGAAGAAACAATAGCTCGCCCTTATACTCCTTTAACATTCCCCGTCTTCCTCCGCTTTATGATTCCGTTTATTTATTTCAGCCAAAGTTTCTTCAACTCTTAACACCGCTTTTTCCACAATATCGTTAAGTAACTGGGCATCTGATTCCGGAAATGAAGTCAATACGTAGTCTACAATATCTGCCGGATTATCGGGCCTACCGACACCTACCCGAATACGATAAAACTCATCATTCCCAAATTTTTCAGTGATTGACCTAACCCCTAATTGACCAGCATCGCCACCCTTAGTTTTAATTTTGATTTTACCCAATGGTAAATCAATATCATCATGGATCACCAAAACCTGTTTTGGATGAATCTTTAAGGCAGAAAGAATTAACTTTGCTGCCTGCCCACTATTATTCATATAGGTCATAGGCTTAGCAATCATGACTTTACAGCCCTCTATTTCACCTTCACCATATAGGGACCTATATTTACTTTGAGTAAGCGCAATTCGTTGTTTTTTAGCCAGACTATCAGCTACAAGAAAACCTACATTATGTCTCGTTAATTCATAACGCGGTCCAGGATTGCCCAATCCAATAATCAAATATACCTTGAATATAATCAGCTCTCTTTCTTGGTCGAATCGGCCTTAACGGCAGGTTCACCTGGTTTATCCTCTGACTCACCTTCTTCATCAGCAATACCTTCAGGTTTATCTTCTTTAGTTTTTTCAAGGTAGACGCTAACAATGGCATCACTAGGCTTATGTAAAATTTTTACTTTATCAGGAAGGCTTAAATCTGACACATGTAATACCTGCCCAAGCTCAACACTTGTTATATCGACTTCAACAAACTGCGGAATATCAGCAGGCAAACATTCTATATGCAGCACTTTTATGACTTGATTGACCAAACCTCCCATTTTTTCTCCAGCAGATTTACCAATCAAATTCACATTAACACTAACCTTAACCATCTTAGTAGTATCGACTTCTAGAAAATCTACATGTACCCAACGTTCCCTAAGCGGATGACTTTGATAATCCTTTAAAAGGACTTTACGTTTTTTATCTCCCTCTAAATCTAAATCAATCAAAGAATTTTGGCCTTGAGCCTTTAAAATATCACTAAGATTATTTGGACAGACAGAAAATGAGAAGTTATCTTTTAAACCATATAAAACAGCCGGTATCTTTCCATCTCTTCGTACTTCTTTAGTAGCGACCTTGCCAGTTTTTTCTCTTATTTTACCGCTCAATACCTCAGACATTTTTACCTACTCCTATAAATCGAACAATGAACTTACCGAGGTCTCGCGATTGATTCGCAAAATAGCTTCGCCCAGCAAGGGCGCCACGGATAGAATTTTAATTTTTTGATGGTTTTTTATATCGTCACTCATGGGAATCGTATTAGTCGTCACAATAGACTTAATTTTTGATTTAGAAATACGTTCTATTGCTGGCCCAGACAAAACAGCATGTGTACAACAAGCATGTACTTCACGAGCTCCTGCCTTTATTAAGGCAGCTGTTCCTTCTACAAGAGTTCCAGCGGTGTCAATCATATCATCAACGACAAAGCATACCTTGTCAACAACATCTCCAATAATATTCATCGCCTTAGCTTCATTGGCTGCTTCTCTGCGTTTATCGATAATTGCAAGGTTCACGTCCAAACGCTTTGCAAAAGCTCTGGCTCGCTCCACTCCTCCGGCATCTGGAGAAATAACCATCATATCCTTTGATTTCATCTTTTCTAGATAGGGGATCATAACCTGCATTGCATACAGATGATCCACCGGAATATTAAAGAACCCTTGTATCTGTCCTGCATGAAGATCTACCGTCAATACTCGATCTGTTCCCGCAGTTACTAATAAGTCTGCTACTAGTTTGGAAGTTATAGGGACCCTTGGTTCACATTTACGATCCTGACGAGCGTAACCATAATACGGTATAACCGCCGTTATTCGCCTGGCCGATGAGCGCTTAAGAGCATCAATCATGATTAGTAGTTCCATTAGATTGGTATTTCCTGGGCAACATGTTGGCTGAATTACAAAGACATCCCCACCTCTAACATTTTCTTCAATTCGTACATAGATTTCTTTATCCGAAAAATCTTTTATCACTGTACGACCCTGCTCAACCTTCATATACTTGCAAATATCCTCTGCAAGATCCATATTAGCTCTTCCAGAAAAAAGAAGAACTCTTCCATTTAAATTTTGTTCCATAAGTATTTTGCTAAGTAAACTTTAAAAGTTCTCTTGATTTAAGCTGGGGCGGGAGGATTCGAACCTCCGTATGCAGGCATCAAAAACCTGTGTCTTAACCGCTTGACGACGCCCCAATTTATATTCGATGCTACTATATATTGAATATTCAACATCTTAAAAATTTCTATAAAAACTTTTCAGATTTATTTTTTTGACTAGACAAATCAATATTAGATCTAATGTAAAAATTAGACGCTATTACTTTATGAATTAAATAATTTAGAGAAAAAGCTAGAATTATAAAACCTACGTAATAATACGTTGCTTATGTAACAATTTCCAAATTATCTATAGTATATGAAATTACGGGTAGTCTAGAATTTCCTCTGAACAAAACTCAGAAAAATTCCCAATTGTTTCTGTAACCACACGTTTCCAATCTCCTTTTAAACTTTCGCATGCAACTTTAGCTTTATCTGGGTTGTCAAAAATTCCAAATACGGTTGACCCGCTACCAGATAAAAGCACACCCAAAGCACCCAAAGTCTGCAACTGATTTTTAATAACTTGGATTTCAGGAAATCTTTGAATAACAACAGGCTCTAAATGATTATATAGCTGAGACCCTAAGGCTGAGATATCTGATAAGTATATGTTTTTGCGCAGGATGCTAATATTATTTTCCCGTTTTGTCAACTTCAATTTTAGATTCTGAAATACCCAGGATGTCGCAATCGGAAAACCTGGGAACACCAATAAGACCTGAAATTTAGAACTAGGTTTCAGAACTGTTAACTGTTCTCCCCGACCCATTCCTAGAGCGCAAGGTGAAGTAAGAAAAAATGGAACATCAGAACCTAATTCAGATGCTAACGAAATAAGTTTTTCTTGTTTCAACTTTAGATTCCACAAACGATTCAGCCCCATAAGTACACCGGCAGCATTACCGCTACCCCCTCCTAATCCAGCGCCAAACGGAATTTTTTTTTTCAACCGGATACCGACTCCCCTATCTTTAATGTGACAGAATTTTTGTAACAAAATAGCTGCTTGACAAGCAAGATTGGTATCATCCGTAGGAACTCCTGGTGTATCACATTCCAATTCAATTCCCGAGGACAAGGGTTCTAGTTCAATTTCATCGTATAAAGACACCATTTGAAAAATAGTTTCCAGTTCGTGAAATCCATCTCTTCTTTTTCCATGAATATGAAGCCCTAAGTTTACTTTAGCCGGAGTTTTAAATTTAAGTCCCATAATTACGGTACCAACTTCACCCTCAATTCATCAATTCTGCTGCAAAACTAAATGCATCAGAAGCAATTCCTTGATTAATCATCACATCTGAATATTTTAATAAAACCGTCTTTTTTCTAGACTTAATTACAACTTTGTGAGCAAAACTCAAGCTTTCAACTTTTTTATAATCAGACCAATACACTCTGTATACCTCTCGATCATCTCGAATTAATAGCAACGATTTTAGCAATAGAGTATTGGCGTCAACCTTAATGTCGATTTTTTCGCCTGTTGTCTTATTTATCATCTCAATTTGGTAAACTTTTTTATCGCTATTCAATCTTACAATCTTTACCTGCAAATGAGCAATGTTTGGTACTCCCCCTGAAAACACAACGATGTATTGTCTAAAATCTATATAGGTTCCCAAAACCCTACGCATATTCTCCCGAACCTCTTCTCCTAAAATAATTTTTTTCTCTCTAGGGTCATACATTAAAGTTTCACCACCTTTGTAAATTAGAGAGCCTAAAACTTGGCGAAATAAACTATATGTATCCACTCGCAATGCATCATGACCTTTGATAAGTAGAGCCTGTCGAAAAGATTGATTGAAACTCTCTCCAGAAATATTGGTCCGAATAAATGCTTTTATGTCGTGAATAGCCGACTGGCGAGCCTTAAGTTTAGATAAAATATAGGGTGCAGAGGGTATTGCTCGATTTGTATCTATTAAATCAGGTATAATTTTGGGTTGACAGGAGACAACAAAAACCAATAAGCACCCTACCACAAACTGGTATAGGGAAATTCGCATAGTCTTAAATTTTAAGAAGTTAAAGTAGATTCACTCTTTATACAAATATTAATTATTACTGACTACTTTCCACTTTTCGAATCTTTCTTTTCAACTCCTCAGGATCAGGCAACTCGCTATCCATTTCATCTATTTTTTCTATGGTAAGAAAAAGGCTTGTCTTCCATGCCTTCCTAGCTTCTATGTAGTTTTTTAAAGAAAATTGGATATCTCCCAAATGGCCATACAAAACAGGATCAGGGGAAGTGTAGACCAAGGCCTTCTTGAGTTGGCTGAGCGCTTTTTCATACTCACCTTTCTTAAAATAAATCCACCCCAGACTGTCAAGAAAATACCCATTCTTAGGTTGAATGGACAGTGCTTTATTTAAATGCTCTTGTGCCTTATCCAGTGATTTACCATGCATAGCATACATATAACCCAAAAAGTTATGTGCATTCGAGTGCATGGGGTTAAGATCTATAGACTGTTTTAAATGTTTTATAGCTCTTTCAAATTCACCGGTTCGTTCCAAAAGAGCGCCCAACTCAAAATAATAAAAATCCTTACTTTTATCTATCTCGATTGCTTTTTGCATTTCAATAATTGCTTGATCTATCTGATTATCTCCCATATAAGCAAGTGCTAAGGAATGGTAAAGACTATCATTTTTCTGATCTATTGAAATCGCTTCTTCAATCAATCGAATTGTTTGCTCAGCCTGCCCATTGCCATTATACAACCGAGCTAAATAAATCATTAAATTCACTGAATCCGGCTGCAGTTTCATTAGGTCATTGATTTCTCGAATAGCCATGTCAGTTCGCCCAAGAGCCTCATAAACTCGACTAATAACCATATAAACTAACTCTATCTTTTTTTTGCCTCGAAGCAGCTGAAACTCATCAAGCGCCTTCAAATAAATGGCTTGTTCATAATAAACTACTCCAATTTGCAGGTGGACCTTAGGAAGGCCTAAAACTTTTTCTGCAGCTGACTGATATCCTTCAGAATATAAATCCATAAATAATTTTGCGCTTTTTATAGCGGTTATACGCTCATGGATTTTTTTATTTAATGGATCTAGTTTTAAAATAATTTTATATTGTCTTTTAGCTTCATCTGTTTCTCCCTCTACCTCTAAAACCCAAGCTAGAAACAATCGAGAATCTAAAAAATTAGGGCGTAGCTCTAGGGCCTTTTTTAAGTGTTTTTTTGCTTCCTCTAAATCTCCCGAAAAAATATTTACCCTTCCAAGATAATGATATCCTAATGGGTTATTAGGCTCTATCTGGATCAGCTTTAAATACATAGCTGCGGCAAGATTATATTGTTTCATGACTTCGTAAATTGAGCCACTTAGAAGATAAGCTCTAGGCAAACCAACTTTAGCTTGAATTACGCGCTGATAATGAGTTAATGCTCGACCATAGTCTTCCCGCTCAGCTAGGATATCTCCAAACATCATGTTTAATTCAGGGTTATCAGCAAAATATTGCAAAGAGTCTTCCAAAACCTCATAGGCGTCGTCAATTTTACCCGATCGAATGAGGTTTATTGCTAATTGATGATGGAATTCATAAGCATTGGGATTAAACTGAATCACCTTACGAAGGTTCTCCGATGATTTTTCAAACTGATGATCACGAATGGTCTGCAAAGCCATTAAAAAATAGTAATACGATCGAGGGTCTGTATTATCCTGGATTTTTTTTGTAGATTTTTTTTCAATAGCCTTAACTGCATAAGAGCTAGATAGATCAATATTTTTGACACTGCGGGTTGTTGGTAAAGTCGCACAATTTGAGATTAGTAGTAATATCACAATTGGTAAAATTACCTGAATTTTACTGCTGATGCGATCAATTATATCCTTAATATTTTCATCCTTTGTCTTAGGTTTTATTGTTTTTGTTTTACTTTGTCCCAGCAAATACAAATTTTTATCTACAATTGCACTTGGTATAATAGGGACGGTGAGACAACCTTCCTGATAAATAATTCTGTTTATTAAAGTCGATCCTGCGTGTTGATTAATTTGAGTAATAATTTTTTTGCGAAGGGGTTCTAATGCCGACAACCATGCTCCGTCGGATATCGTAATAAATAAACTTTTAGATGAGTATTTATGGACCTGCGTTACTGCTGCTAAATCTTTTCCCACTATAAGATTCCACTGATAGTCGAACCAAGCTATAGATTGAGGATCATCAGAGTCAAGCTTAGCAATTGATTCTCCAAGCACAGAACGAATAGTTTTCCAACCTGAGCGTGTCACTTGACTCATTTTCAAAAACTCACAAAAAATTTTATAATTTGAATACTAAACTTAGTTTAGCTATCTTATTCGATAATATAAAGATATTTTTAAATATGTATCACGTGCCTAGTCTTTCCCTAGTAATTAGGACAAAGATGACATCAAAAAAGAACTGGCAGCATTAACTCAAACATGGCTTGCGTGAAACAAGATTCTGTCTTCTTCAATGTTGTAGATCATGCGATCACGTACTTACCTCACAACTCTTGGTCTATTGAGCTTAGTTCTTTACTTAGTTCTAATAGGCCTATCGAAGGAATTCAACTGGGGCGAAGGTTACTCTGAACGACCCATCCTTGAATATATTGCTATTTATTTTTCTCTTTTTTTTCTTTATATACTAGCCTGCTTATATATTTTTAAATCTAACTGGAATCAGAAAACATTCTGGACTTTAGTCGCCTTTGGCTTGTTATTTCGCTTTGCAATGCTTCCTTCTCAACAGATTCAGGAAGACGACGTATATCGTTACCTTTGGGATGGCAAGGTGTTTAACCATGGAATAAATCCATTTAAATTTTCTCCTAATGAAATAAACCGATATAAATCTTTAAAAATTCAAGAACCGGCATATTTTAGTTCGAATTACAAACAAAGTGATAAAGATGAGCTGGCCGTGCTACATAGCTTGAAATGGAAAAATGAGATTTCTCTCCAATTCATGGAACGAATTAACCACCCCGATGTACCCACTATCTACCCACCTCTGGCTCAATACGTGTTTCGACTTTCTCAGCAAATAAAATCGGACAATCTACTCACCTTACGCATAATATTCCTCATATTTGACTTACTAGGAATGACCTTTATTGTCCTCACCTTAAGAACATTAAATTTAAATCAAAATTTTAGTTTAGTTTATTTTTGGTCTCCTCTGATAATCAAAGAAACCTATAACTCAACTCATCTTGATATAATCGGCATCTCCTGCCTTTGTGTTTCTATATATTTTCTAATACGAAAACACCTGATGGGATCTATTTTTTTCTTAGCATTGAGTGTCCTAGGAAAATTTTACTCCTTGGTTCTGCTCCCTTTTTACCTTCAAAGGTCCTGGTTAATTGCAAGAGAAAAAGGGCGGTCTGGTGTAGCCGTTCTTGTCTGTTACCTAATTTTATTTTGCGCTGTAGTCACTTTTTTCTATCTACCATTTATTGATATAGGCGAGAGGGCCTTTGAAGGATTAAAAACGTATAGTACAGATTGGCAAAGTAACGACAGTTTGTTTGCTATCTTGCTATTTTTTCTTAAAGACATTTTAAGGTTTGGGGTTGACACAGAAATACCCGTTTTCGGTAACAGTATGTTGCTTGCAAAAAGTATTATAGCTTTAGTATTATTGACAATAATCACCTATCTGCTGGTTAAAAAAGCTCCAAGCGTAGACTCGCCGAAAGGTTTGATGCAAAACCTTTTTTTGGTCATAATGCTAGTATTTCTTATTAGTCCAGTGCAAAACCCATGGTATCTTTCATGGTTAGTGCCTTTTTTGTGCTTTTTTCATTCACGAGCATTGATACTACTCACAGGACTGATTGGGCTATACTATCTGGATTTTTATTTCGACTATCAGGAAATGACCCAATATTCCTTTTGGATTGTCTGGTTAGAATACACCCCATTTTATATCTATTTGATTTGGGAGATTACTAGATCAAAAAATAATTGGACGATTCAGAAGTAATTTATGTACAAAAAAATATTGGTTAATTTGATTTATTTAAAATAATTAGCAATCTAAACGAATTAGAGAAGGCATGAAACGGGGCGAGTACAATGAAACTAATCTAGCAATCCTAAAATAAAAAAATAGACTCTTTAGAAACTTTAAATAATCACTCGAGTAATTCTAGAAAAGAACTTACTTTGGTAATTCCATCTTTTTTGTGTTTGCCATTTCGGTCTATAAGTATTGCATCGATTCCAGCGTTGTTAGCGCCGTGAATATCTGCGAAAGGCTCATCCCCAACATGACAGGCCTCTTCCGCAATAACTCCACTCCTTCTAAGAGCTTCAATAAAAATTTTTTTATCTGGTTTAGCCGACATCACTTCAGCAGAAGCTAAAATAAAATCAAAATATACTGCAAGGCCTGTACTTTTCAAGATCGCATGAAGGCGAGAATCCCAATTAGAAACAACCCCTAAAGTAACTCCAGATTTTTTTAATTTTTCAAAAATACCTGAATTAGCCACATCATCGAAAACACGCCAATGATCCTTGCCAGCAAACGCTTCGTAAACAATTTCAAAGTAACGTTCAAAGTCATTGAGCCCGCCAGAAGGTTCAAACACCTTAAAAACAAGATCCCTCCAAAACTGTCTCTCTACTTTTTGACCACTTTTTTGGCCTAGAGATGCAATTCCACCTGATTTATTCCACTCTTTTTGAAATAAGTGATCTAACTCATCGGACGAACCAATAAACCCAAATGGACGGGCATAGGCCGCGTAAACATTGCCCACAGAGGGGACTACCTTCAGAAGGGTTCCACCCACATCAAAAAAAACTGCTTTATATCGAGATAGCACTTATATCTCCACTTAAAAAATATATTTTCACTTTTTTAATTTAATTCACAACTCTAGATCTTAAAAAGGCGAATGCTAGAACTATGTCAAAATAGCTCAATAATTCTTTTTGTTCGCTACGAAACTCGATAAAGCTTGTTCATAATCTTCCTGAGTGTCTATCTCAAAACAGGCTGGGCCTTCAGTAATAAACCAAGTGCTAAGATCAACAGATTTTGCAAATTTTGTCAAAGGAATTTCCCAAAGAACTTTAATATACTCTGATTCAAAACTATCATAATGTTCGATAAACTTCTTACTGTCTTCAGCTGAAAGCTTAAAAAAACCAATAGCCTCGCCACCAAATTTAAAATCTAATTTTTCCTCTCGAGTCAAATTCCTTTTAGTAACAAAAGCTTCGATTTTATCATCTGAACGGATAAGCACTTTTGTCGATTCAGTATCGTCAATATCGGAAGAAACCAACGCAAATGACGTCGGTTTAGAATTTTTTACAAAATTAGTAAATGCCGATTGAGGATAAAGAATATCTCCGTCCATGACAATAACATCCCCATGACAACAACGTAGCCCCATCACCATGGAGAGAGTGTTGCCAGTGGTCCTATACACATCATTCTCGATAAAGTTACACTCCAACCCTAAGTCAAGACTGTACACATATTGTTTTACCGCTTGTTTATTGTGTCCAGTAACTAAATGAACACGGTCTATATCTAGACCTTTCAGAAAAATAAGACTTCTTGAAAGCAAAGTCTCACCATCAAATGGTAAAAGACTTTTGTGGGCAATATCATCTCGACCAAGGCGAGACCCATATCCAGCGAGGAGGATAACTGCTTGCATAATTTTACTATAGTTATTTTGAAAGAAAGGGTACGTTCGTTTCTACTATCTACTATATGCCCAAAAGTGCGACATCGGTTCTCCAGAACAAAACCTCCGGTATTTAAGAAGCGTGTCCAGTCCATCCGCTGTTCTTTCAACATTACTTAGCTCTTCTTTAAAGTCACCCCATCCTTGATCATTTTTCCCATCCATTAACCACCGGACTCCTTTTTCAATAATAGGGCTGTATTTCTCCTTTTGATTAAATGTATCCGCTACTAACATTAGATTGCGACAAGCATCCATTGTATGATCCATATTCTCTCCATCCCAGGATCCATTTTCTGCTTGTTCTTTAATCATACCATTAGCTGCTTCAAGGCATATTTTTTGAGCGTACTCTATTCCATCCATAAAATAAGCAGGTATTAAGGTATATTGCATAAGATGTGCAGTTGTTTCGATTCCTGCAGGATGAAATATATCATCTTTCCATAAACCGGATTCACGTTGCCAGTTTATGATAAAATCAAACCCTCGTTTACGAGCTTTATTAATTATTTCATTATTTTTTTCCTCATGTGTAACCTGATAAACTGTAAGAAAAACTGTCACAGAACAAGTGGTGTCCAAGTGAGACCACTCTACATCAGACCAATTTCCATCTTCTTTTTGACTGGCTAAAATATACTT
>CAJJDL010000146.1 GCA_905182935.1 uncultured Nitrospinaceae bacterium
TTTGTGGCAGGGAAGATGGGTTTCCCTATTTGGTGGCAGATAGAATTTGTTGCCTTTTCATTTGTTGGTCTATTTTATTTTGTTATTCTTGATACCAAACCAATTAAACCAGAAAAATCCCAACTAAGCGCTACATTTCGCCTTATAACAACCTATGCGCTAGCTTCTGGATTATTTATCACTATCACAGCCCAACTTCCGCAATTTAATCCGCAATTTGAAATAGAAAAACTTGAGAGACCCCCTATTAAATTGAGTGGACTAGCAGGACCCGAAGTTATCGCGGCTGGTCGCGAGGTTTTTTCTAATAATAAGTGCTTCAACTGCCACAAGGTTTTTTGGGAAGGAAATTCAGACCGAGGTCCTAACCTTGGAACTAAACAAATAGGATTATATTCAGAAGATTATATTAAAGAGCAAATAATTGAACCTCGTAAAAAGCAATCTCCAGGCTACGAGGACAAAAAATCAAAAAAAGCTATGCCTACATACTATGATGAGGATTTGAGTGAGGATGAGTTAGATGCTTTAGTGGCATACCTAAGAACTATGCGTAACCCTACAGCGATGCCAGTGGAAGGTAAGTTTCCAAATCAATGGACTTGGTGGGATGACCCTAAAATTCTTGAAGAAGGTAAAGTAGTATTTGAAGGAATGGAGCCCAATACTGATGGACTCAACTGTGCAGTTTGCCACGGTAAAGATGGAATTCCAATGATGACAGGTGCTTTAGATTTTCGTAATGCAGAAAATTTAGATACCGATAAAATGCCGGATCAGCTAAAAAGTGTCAAAATGGAAGACTGGCCTGATGCGCTATGGTATAAACGAGTTACTCGGGGTATTGATGGCACAGCGATGGCACCTTGGGGGATGATGTTCCAACATCTTTATCTATGGAAAGCTGAAGCCTACGCTCGAACTTTTCATGATCCTATAGATAAACGAGCAGAAAAAAGACCAGTACCTCCTGTTCCTACAAAGGAAGATATCGCAAATTGGACAACTGACGAGCTTTTTCTAGACCCGCTTCTCTAAAAAATCAATAATCTAAACCAATTAAAATCGGTCACATGAAGTGGATAGTTTTTTTATTCGCTATTCATCTGAAGAAACCTGTTAAAGTAGAACTAGTATTTATATCTCATGTTGGAGTGACTAATGAGCAAAGTTGATAAGCTATTAAAAGAAAATATATCGGATGATGGAACTATCATAAACCTTAGAGAAAAATTTTTAGGGATTAGAGGTATGATGGAGTTAGCGGAAAATCCAGCCTTAGCCAATGTTAAAGAGCTTATTTTAACTGGAAATCAGTGCGCAGATGAAGGAGCAGAGGCATTAGCTAATTCACCTCACCTGGGTAATCTTGAGATGCTTAATCTAAATCATAATGATATTGGAGATGAAGGGGCTATTGCCATTGCTAATAGTGAAAATTTTCCAAAACTAAAATCGTTATCGATGTTTGGTAATGTTATCGGAGATGAAGGAGCGAAAGCATTTGCAGATTCTCCTCAAAGTAAAAAATTCATAAAACTCGACTTATATAAAAATCAAGTTACAGGAGACGGGAATAAACTAATCACCGAATCAGAAATGCTTAAAAACTGCGAAGAGTTAGAAATCTAAAAATTATAAAACCCTCCAACAATATTGGCCTACATAAAAAACAAAGCTACTTAGACTGTTCATTCCATTGGGAAGGTGTGTAGGCTTTTATTTGAAGAGCATGTATTAGTTTGGGTTGCCCATTAATCTGTTCATCCAAAGCGCTGTAAACCATTCGCATACAGTCTATCAAATTAACATTTTCAAATTCTTTTGATACCACTCTCACAGAATAATGGCCTCCTCCACCTGCGGCTTTATGACCTCGATGCAAGTGGCTATCATCAGTAATTTCAACATGCTCCGCAGATATTTTTTCTTTCAAAACTGTATCAATAACCTCAACTGTATCCATAGTTTATCCTTAGCTATTTAAATTGTAAATAAAACTACTACTTTGATTTTTTATGGGCCCCAAAATACTCCGGATCCGGAATACCAGAAATATCGTTTAACGACTTACCAAACCATACTTGTGTGTCATTTTCTTTTTCGCTAACCAGTCTTGTTCCACATTTAGCACATAGAGGGATTTTCCCCGGAATAAATTTTTTAATTCGATTTTTTACTTTGCACTCAGGGCAAGGTATAATACTGGAAATTGTTTGGTTCATAATTTATTTTAGCATTCTTTAATCAGTTGAAAATGGTTATAGGCGAATCATGATATTTCATTCTATAGGGAATCAATCAAAAAAAATGACTTTTTGGAATAAAGTAACGCTGGCCCTTTGGATTATCATTGGTTTTTCCCTATTATCTTTTTTCACGTTTACATTTTTCATAATAGCATTCGTAGTTGGAATAATAATATTCATTTTAAGGCTTTTTCTAAAAACTCGCCCTCCATTCAAGAATACACAGCAAACTAACACTAACCCGTTTGCTAATCAAAGAAACCGTTCAAATAATCCCAAGGATAGTGATATCATTGATATTTAAAACCTCGCTAGCTCACTTCTTCATAAACCCAATCCATTAAATTTTGTCCACTAGTTAATAATATACTACCTATTTTTACGCATTTATTTCATTAGCAATAATCCTTAAAACCTGTAGTAAAAAATAGATATTGAACTATAAATACATGAATTTAAACATATTTATACTATGAAAATATCTGAGACGCCCGATAAGAATGGTTCAAATGTACTAAGCTTAAAATAGTACTTGTAATTCGAATCAGTAAAATTTAATCTATAAGTACATTTTAGACTATTAACTGGGGAGTGGTGGTCATGGAAACAAGTTCTACGCAAGGGTCTATTGGAGGTGGTCAAAGTGGAAACCTTAATAGCGACTTTAAAGTAGTAAAACAATTGGAAGCGCAGCATCAATCTAGCATAAAAAATCTTACACCAAACGCTAGTAAGTTAGCCGAAATGGGTGCTAAATTTGACATGGGAACAGATTTTGGCATGAGTAAAGTCAATACCGGTGAGGCAGCTCAATTTAATTTTTCAGTTGCAGCTGGCAAAGGCGGCCTTGTTGACGAGGTGTTTTAGGATTATTCACCTTCACAACATTTAAAAGATTGATCCTCACTCCAGTCAATTTTAATATATTCCGGAAATTTCGTTTCATTATCAAAGTTTACAAGATCAAGCTGTTCGCATGTGAGGTTTTTAACACCGGTAAGGTCGGCTCCATGTAGAAAAGCGTCCTCAAGTTCCGCACCCTCAAGATTTGCACCCCTAAGATTGGCTTCACTCATTACCGCTCCTGTCATATCAGCATTGGTAAGATTGGCCGTACTTAAGTCAGCCTTTATTAGATAGGATATACTTAGGTCTGCATCCGTTAAATCTGCGCCAGCTAAATTGGCACCCATAAGCTTCCTATTCCCCAAGTCTACACCTTGCAGGTTTTCTTTTTTGCCTTCAATTTCTTTTATAAAGAGTCTCCACTCTGGTAGCATCTAACCTCTCCATTATAAAAAATTGCTAAAAGTACCCTTTAATAATATATTTTGCGAGTCAACTTCATTAAATACTAAATAGAATTGATGGTTATTCCCAACTATTGAAACATTTAGCTGCTCTTTCAAATTGATTAACAGGAAATTTTTCAGTTTTTTCGGGGCCATCAGAGCTTGGGATTCTTGAAACCACAATATTTTTATCATGAAGTCCAGCATTTTCAATATATAAAGAAGCATTGCTCCCAATTACAAAACCGGTCCCTCTCATTAATTCTTCAAATAGCTCTTTAGGGGTATTTCCTATAGACATTCCATTTTTATTAATATATTTACTCACAACTTCTCCCAAATTTAATAATAATTTTTTCTATTTTAATACATGCAAAGCTAAAAAATTAAAAATATTTAAAAAATACCCCGCTATCTTGACATTAACAAAATAGAATCTTATTTAAAACATATATCAAAGGCTAACTAAAGTCATTTAATGGCTTTTTACTATAAATACCAAATAATTAGTTAATATTCGAAAGGACTGCACATTATGGGAAAAATTATAGGTATCGATTTAGGAACTACAAATTCAGTGGTTGCAGTAATGGAAGGGAGCGAACCTAAAGTAATTCTTAATGAAGAAGGGAGTCGTACCACCCCCTCCGTTGTAGCATTTACCAAAGACGGAGAAATTCTTGTCGGTCAAATTGCAAAGCGTCAAGCGATAGCTAACCCGGAAAATACTATTTTCTCAGTCAAACGCTTTATGGGACGTGCTTATGGTGAGGTTTCTGAAGAAATGAAAATGGTTCCGTATACCGTAGAAAAGGGAACAAAAAAAGAAGTTAAAATTAAAATTGGTGATAAAAAATATAGCCCTCCAGAAATTTCTGCAATGATATTACAGAAACTTAAAAAGTCGGCTGAATCCTATCTCGGCGAAACTGTTACAGAAGCAGTTATTACCGTTCCGGCATATTTTAATGATACTCAACGCCAGGCAACTAAAGACGCTGGTAAAATTGCTGGACTTGATGTAAAGCGAATAATAAATGAACCAACAGCTTCAGCTCTAGCTTATGGTCTTGATAAGAAAAAAGATCAAATTATTAGTGTCTACGATTTTGGAGGTGGTACTTTTGATGTATCCATCCTGGAAGTTGGGGACAATGTTGTAGAAGTAAAAGCCACTAATGGCGATACACATCTTGGTGGTGACAATCTAGATCAACGTGTTATTGACTGGTTAGTTACAGAATTTAAGAAGGACCAAGGAGTTGATCTCTCAAAAGACAACATGGCATTGCAAAGACTGAAAGAAGCAGCAGAAAAAGCTAAGATTGAACTCTCTACAACCAACGAAACTGATATAAACCTACCTTTCGTAACAGCAGATGCTAGTGGGCCGAAACATCTTAATATGAAACTCTCACGCGCTAAATTTGAGTCTATGGTAGATGACTTAATAGAAAGATCTAAAGTACCATGTAAAAATGCATTAAAAGATGCAAAACTTGATGCTAGCAAGATAAATGAGGCTGTACTTGTTGGTGGATCGACGCGAATTCCAAAGGTTGGTGAAGTTGTAAAAGAAATGTTTGGCAAAGAACCTCATAGAGGAGTAAACCCGGATGAGGTTGTTGCTCTCGGTGCAGCAGTTCAGGCTGGTGTTCTATCAGGTGATGTAAAAGATATTTTATTACTTGATGTTACGCCACTTTCTCTTGGAATAGAAACATTAGGGGGCGTGACGACAAAATTAATTGAGCGCAATACGACAATACCTACACGAAAGAGCGAAACATTTTCTACGGCTTCGGATAATCAGCCAAGTGTGGAAATTAATGTTCTTCAAGGTGAACGTGAAATG
>CAJJDL010000147.1 GCA_905182935.1 uncultured Nitrospinaceae bacterium
GCAACAGTACCATTGAATAAATATGGATCTTGAGAAACCATACCAATCTGCTCGCGTAGATATGCTATTTTGAGATCGCCTATACTGTAGCCATCCACATTAATGTTTCCAGAGTTAATATCATAAAATCTCAGTAAAAGTTTTATCAAGGTTGATTTTCCGCTTCCCGTATGACCTACAAGAGCTATTTTTTCTCCCGGTTGTATTTTTAGGGATAAATTTTTTATGATAGGTTTGTCTTTTACATAGGAGAAAGAAACATTTTTAAATTCGATTTCACCTTGGATATTTGTACTGGGTAATATTGCATCAGAAATTTCTTTAACATCTGGTTGTCGATCAATTATTTCAAATACGCGTTCCCCCGAAGCTAGCGCGTGTTGAAGCATGTGATTTACTGAGTGTAACTGATTAATTGGGGTATAAAATAATGCTAGGTATCCAATAAAAGCAACTAAAGAGCCTATTGTAATTTCTGCGCTGCGAACTAGACCGATCCCATAAAGTAAAATGAGAACTGTTCCGAGTGAACCGAGAAACATCATTGTTGGAGAATAAATGGCCCAGAGTGACATAACCTTTAAGTTACTATTACAGTAATCCCTACTTCTTTTTTCGAAGCGAGATATTTCATGAAGTTGGCGGTTAAAGGCAAAAATTTCTCGAATTCCAGAAATAGAATCTTGAAGTCGAGCATTCATTTTAGCAGCACTTTCACGCACAGTATGATAAAGACCGTGAGCCTTTTTTGTATACTTACAGGCGCCCCATAGAAGGAATGGAATAGGAAGTAATGAAACTAGTGCCAGTTTCCAGTGTAAGTAAAAAAGGATTATTGTAATTCCTGTTAAGGTTAAAAAGGCTGTGACCACTTGCTCAACGCCATCTACAAAAATACGTTCGACATAATTAACATCATCATTAATACGTGACATAAGTTCGCCAGTTGACTTGTTTTCAAAGTAATTTATTGATAATCCATTGAGAGCCTTATATACATTAGATCGCATGTCAAAAACAACATTTTGCTCTAACCGGTTATTAAAAATAATTCTTTGATAGTTTAAAAAATTTCTGAAGAAATATACTCCAATAAGTCCAATTACAACCCAATAAATCATGAAGGTTCCACTATCATCAATAAGTTGATCAATAATTACTTTTATAATCCAAGGAGGAATAAGATCTAATAGGGTCGTTACGGTGGCAAAGCCGAGAGTTAGAGATACTGCTCTTTTATATGGTTTAAGGTAACCAAGAACACGTAGAAGCGATTTCATATATACCAGAAGTTAATAAATTATAGATTTAACCTGTAAAACACTAGTGCTTCATGCTATTTTTTATGAATGTAAATATCAATCTATCATGTATGTTGAGTCGATATTAATAACATTTTGGAAAAGTCGAAAAAAAATGGTTGATACTTTAAACGTGTCTAAAATAAAGAATTGTTTAACGTTTTAATGCTAGGAATATTGAGCTATGAATTATAGAACACTGGGAGATAGCGACCTAAAAGTTTCTGTTATTGGATTTGGTGCTTGGGGTATCGGAGGGTCTCCTTTTTGGTCTAATGAAGGAGATACGAGTTCTGTGCGAGCTATCCTAAAATCTTATGAGCTGGGAGTAAATTTTTTTGATACAGCTCCTGTTTATGGATTTGGTCACTCTGAAGAACTTCTTGGAAAAACTCTAAAACCTTTTCGTGACAAAGTGATTTATGCAACAAAATGTGGTTTGCGTTGGGAGAAAAAATCCTTGAGTGCCATTACTAAAAATGCAACTAAACAATCTATTTTAGAAGAAGTTGATCAGAGTTTAAAACGGCTAGACACTGACTATATTGACCTTTACCAAGTTCACTGGCCAGATGTTAAGACAACACAGGCTGAGACTATGGAAACCTTACTTAAAATTCAAAGGCAGGGCAAAATTAAAGTTATTGGAGTGAGTAATTATTCAGTGGATCAGATGAAAGAAATGATGAAGTTTGGGAAGATTTTTTCCTTACAGCCTGATTATAGTTTGCTAAATCGTTCCATTGAAAAAAATATTGTTAGTTACTGCCAAAACAATAAAATCGGGATTATTGCCTATAGTCCACTTGCATCAGGTTTGCTTACTGGCAAGTATAGTAAGAACTCTAAGTTTAAAGATTGGAGGGGAAAAGGAATTATAGGATGTTTTTCCGGAGCTCAATTTGAGAAAAATATCGAAAAAGTAGGACGACTTAAGACTATAGGAGAATCAATAGGGAAAACTTGTGGGCAGATGGCGATTAATTGGATAGTTTCTCAACCTCACGTGACGACAGCACTTTTGGGTGTTAAAAACGAAAAACAGATGGAAGAAAATATTGAAGCTCTTGACTGGGAACTGACAACCAAGCAACAAGAAGAAATTAATCATATATTTGCTGTTGATGAGTAGTTCTCGCGATAGAAGAGCCATCTCCTTGAATAGTAGAGATACCATACTGGCTTTTATACACTCTCAGGTGTTTTCTTACATCAGCAATACTTTTAGTTTCTTTGCTACCTATAAAAAATTCCTCAGCACGTTTCATATGATTTATAGCATTAACTCCATTGCCCATTAGATGATGGATGAGTGCTGTGAAATAGTGAGTTCTGGCATCTTCAGGTCGTAGCCGCGTACTCTCATTAAAATGGTTGAGTGTTTTATGAAAGTCATCAGTAATAAAGAAATATAAGCCTATCTTAAAGTGGAGGTCAGGATCATTAGGCAGAACCTTCAAGGCTTTACTATAGCGCCTGATTGGATCTTCAATAATGGCAAACTTTTTAATTATTTCCCGAAGTTCATTATATGCGATAGCAAAGTTGGGGTCGAGTCGAACTAGTTCACGGTAATGTGGCGCTGCTTTTAAAGGTCTCCCAATGTCCCCATAGGATTTTGCCAAAATACGATGTGCTGCCAGATGGTTTGGGTTTAATTTTGTAACCTTGGTATAATGATTTAATGACTTAGCAGTTTTACCTAATGTGGCGTATAGGGTCCCAAGCTTGTTATGAATATCAACATCTCTTGGTTTTAAGCGAGAAAACACCTCATAGTGATTGAGTGCTTTATTCAGTTCTCCCGATTTTTCGTATGATTTACCTAACTTTTTATGCAGTGAAAAATTCGATGGATTTAGTTGAATGATTTTTTTGTAATGATGTAAAGCATCTTTCCTGAGGTGATTTTTTTCATAAAATGCGGCAAGCATCTCGTGTGTTTTTAAATCTTCAGGGTGAAGTTTTATAATATTTTTATAAATATGAATCGCTTTCGATTGATTCCCTTGAAGGCTATAGATTCTAGCTAGTTCATGATATGCCTCGGGGTCTTTTGGACTAATGCGAGCAACAATCTTAAAATGTATTATTGC
>CAJJDL010000148.1 GCA_905182935.1 uncultured Nitrospinaceae bacterium
CATAAGCGGTGGAGACTTTGATGAAGGGAAACGGAGATACATTATTCGCACACGTGGTGAATACCGTTCAATTGAAGACATCGAAAATACCATCTTGTCACAGGTAAGTGGGCGAATAGTTTATATTCGAGATGTTGCAGAAGTAAAGATTGGTTACGATGAACTGCGTACATACGTTCGACACAATGGGCTCCCGGGAATTGCTGTTAATGCACGTCGGGAATTAGGCTCTAATATTCTCGTGGTCATGAAAAACCTAAAGGCTGTTCAGAAAGACCTAAACGAAAATATTCTTAAACCTCTTGGGCTACATCTGGTTCAAACAGCTGACAAAACAGAATATATAACTCGTTCTATCAATATTGTACAGATGAACTTGGTAATTGGAGGGACTTTTGCCATCGTCATTCTCTTACTTTTTTTGCGTAGCTTTAATAGCACAATGGTAATTGCTCTATCTATCCCGATCAGTGTTATTGGTACCTTTTTGATTGTTACACTTATGGGAAGAACAATTAATGTGATCATGCTTGCTGGTATGGCGTTTGCTGTCGGGATGGTTGTAGACGCTTCAATAATTGTTCTGGAGAATATACATCGTCATCGTCAACTTGGAAAAGATGCCTACACGGCTGCGCTTCATGGGGCTAGTGAAGTCTGGGGTGCTATTATGGCTACCACTTTGACTACGCTAGTGGTTTTTATACCTATACTTTTTATCGAAGAAGAAGTAGGTCAGCTGTTTCGCGATATCGCTGTAGCTATTAGTGCAGCCGTCACACTATCTCTAATAGTCAGTGTGCTGGTAATTCCCATTTTGAGCATGCATCTTTTAAAAAATAAAGAGTTTGGTACCTCTGATAGAGATTCATTGTTTGGAAGAGTATTTCATAATCTTTTTGGGCTTGTTTCACTGGCGAGACAATTCAATAAGGCTGTGATTGCGATACTAAAAAAACTGTTCAAATCGAGACTAATACAGCAGCTGACAGTTCTTATTTTGATTCTTGTGCCGGTTTATGCGGCATGGGAAATGCTTCCAAAAACCGAATATTTGCCGGAAGGTGATCAGAATGTCATCATTGGAATGATGATTCCTCCACAGGGTTACAACATTGAGGAAATGCATCGCATTGGCAATGATCTAGAAGAAACCTATCGCCCTTACTGGGAAGCAATACCTGAAAGCTTTGAAGAAGAAAAACTGAAAGGGCCTGCTGTTCGCAATTTTCTATTTATCGGAAGTCGAGGCCGATTATTCACTATTGTTAAGGCCAAAGAGCCTGAACGTGCAAATGAACTAATCCCCTTTCTAAAAGAAGAACTGCAGAAAGTTCCTGGGATGATATCTGTGACTCGGCAGTTATCCCTTTTATCCAGTGCTTTCCGCGGTTCACGTGGAATCGAGATTAATATCATGGGGCCTGATCTCAAAGAACTAACAGCTATGACCCAGACAGCTTTTTTTAAATTAAAAAAATTGATGCCCGATGCGGGAATTCGTCCTGTGCCAGGAATGGAACTGGGACAACCGCAAATTCAAATGATACCACGATGGCAAGAAATGGCCGAAACCGGATTAAATGTGTTTGACCTTGGTTACTCTGTCTCAGCAATCATGGATGGAGTTTTCGCCGACGAGGTTTATCTCAATGCGGAGAAACTCAGTGTTCCATATCTTCCGAGAGACGGGATCGATTTAATTCTAATGAGTAGAGAAAAAGATATTCAAAGAACTCAGGATATTGAAAATATTATCATCAAAACACCTGAAGGAGTCGCTGTGCCCATTAGTACTGTAGCTGATATAGAGGCTACAGTCAGTTCTGAACAAATCCAGCACTTTGAACGTCAGCGTTCTATTACTTTGGAAGTGGTCCCTCCAAAAATAATGTCACTTGAAGAAGGAATCGATATTGTCAAAAGAGAAATTATAGCGCCATTACAAAATGAAGGTAAACTGACAAACGGCTACTCCATAAGCCTTACTGGAAATGCCGATAAGTTAGAGAGTACCCGTAAAGCAATGGGTGGTAATTTTATTCTGGCTATTTTCATCACCTACCTTTTTCTAGCGGTGCTGTTGCAACACTGGGGTTTTCCGCTAATTATCATTTTAAGTGTTCCGATGGCTGCAGTTGGCGGAGTCTTTGGATTATGGTTTCTTAATCATTTTGTCGTGCAACCCTTAGACGTGCTGACTATGCTTGGGTTCATAATCCTTATTGGTGTTGTGGTTAACAACGCCATCCTAATTGTATATCAAAGTCTTAAAAATATAAGGGAGAAACATATGGACTCAGAAGAAGCGATTCTTGAAAGTGTACGAATACGTATTCGTCCTATTTTTATGAGTACTTTTACCAGTTTGTTCGGGTTAATGCCACTGGTGTTGATTCCTGGTGCAGGAACTGAAATCTATCGGGGTATTGGAATAGTCATACTGTTTGGTTTGTTTTTTAGCACTCTCTTCACGCTGGTCCTAATACCCTGTCTATTAAATCTTTCTATTTCCAGAGTCGTTGCAAAGAGTAGCTAAGAAAAATTAACCATGTAGCCTTAGAAAATATTTTATTATTACTTTTGATTTTCTTTGTTGATGCTTCTTCGTTTCCAAAACTAGAATGTTTGTTTGTGTGGAATTGAATTACTCTTTTCTATCAAAGCTTCTTAAAGGAATATCAGGTTCAGAAGCTAGGCCCGCTTGTGGCTCTGGTTTTTGATCAGGTAAAATATTAGGTTCGGTTGTCGATGTTTCTTCTTTACCCTCTTCAGTATTATGTTTTTCAGCTAGAAAAACTGTAATATCTTGGTTGATTAAGTTTTCTGGACACATTTTTAAGTGCTGTCTGTAAAATGGCATATTCATTATCAGGTCACTATAAAGGCAGTCCAAACCGTAATGATCAAACAGACCTTTTATTGCTCTAGGGCCCACTAAAAATAAAATTCCGTCAGGTAAAAGGGCACGCACTGATGAAGCCAGTATTTGTTCGCATACTCCTCGATCATGAAAGTAAAACATGGGAATCCATTTAAATATCATTCCATATTTATCGTTGTATACTGCTTCTAAATGCTCTTTCTCCGGTAGAAAAGAAACCTTTTTTAAATTATCTAGCTCCTTCCTTTTTGCAGCATAGTCCCATAATTGGTGTGCATTTTTTTGTGCAAGCTCAGGGTCGCTAAAGAGAATGGTGTATTCTCTCTCATGGGTGCAGTCAACGCACCCTGCGATAGACATGTCAAAAGTATGAACCAGCACGCGCTCTACTTTCTCAAGTTTAGCGGACATGCCCGGTGACATTTCCATGTAGTAGATTATTTGATCTAGCGCTAAAGGTTGCAGGGCAGGTTCGTCTATTTCCTTATCCCCTTCGGGGTATAAAGGTACGGTATAAATAGATTTAATGTTATCTGTTTTAGGTGGAAAACCATTAAAAAACCATTTCCAGTTAAAAGAATACTCTTTAATTTTTGCAGGTAAGTCAGTTTGTGGAGATACTTTCCAATCGGTATGGAGTGAGATTTCTTTTTGCTCCTGATCATCTATTAGCAAAAGTGATTTAACCCCTACCTGTACCTCCCTTTGGCAGGAAGGTTTTCCCCCGATTGCCTGGTTAACGTAAGGAGTTGGATTATTATCATCATAACATGTGACTTTATAGATATACCCATTATGAACCGTTAGACAAATTTTGGAGTCATGGTTGAAGTATCGCCACGGAGGATTAGATTGCGGCGACCAAGTAACTTCATGCGACCGCTTGGGATTCATGAAGATACTCATAATATCCTTCTCTCCTTTAGGTGCCTTGGGTATGAAAAAAGATGCGAAGATATTGTATGCTGAGTTTGAGGGGTAGGTTGGAAGTCCTCGATAGCGAAGAGTATCTAAAGGCTTTTCGCGCGATTGATCTTCATAAATACCCCATATAAATTCAAAAACAGCGCCACCACTACCTGCTATGGTAGATTGGAATAATTCGACGACAGGAATTATATCAAGGCGGGCCCAGTTAACTTTAGATAGGAAGCTTGAGAAAATTTGACGTCCATCAAAAGTTCCATCTGGCAATGCATAAAGTGAATCCTTTGTCAGCTTTACATTATATTTTCCATCTCCAAGCGGAGTTAAATTATCTTCTTTATAAAAGTAATTAACCTCTGAAACGGGTACTCGCCAGACTTCGGCGGCTTTTTCGCGAAGAAAATCTAGAGTCATAGTCTCCCAACCCGGTTGGCCTTTTATATCTATCTGCGACTGAAAGGTGCGAGAACGAGGTCGAATGCCGACCCACTGTAACGAATCAAGTTGCATTCGAGCAAGCTCAAGACAGGTCTCACCACTCACTGGATCTTTGTTCCATTTGGCTTCATGAAGAGGATGCCCACCTGGATCAGTGCCTAGGAAACGGCGGCCATCATTGTCATAGAAAGCCATATGACCCGTCTTGTAAACTTTGACACGTGTGTTGGCGGTATTAGGGATATCTCCATTATGAAAAAAAGTGGCACCATTTACTTTTGTGGTGCGTAATGAAGTTAAACTATTTCGTATGGATTCAGCAGAGGCTTCGTTGCCATCAAATGAAAAAGAGTCGAAACGCGATAAAGCCAATTGGATTTTTTTTTCAAGCACGTAATATTCCTTGATGTTTTAAAATTAATGAATGAAGGTGTGATTATAGGAAGCTCTATCTTATTATGTCAATTAAACCTGTAAAATCCATTTTTATTATAAATATGTGAATAAATACTTTTTCAAAAATTTGTTAATTGCTACAATGTTTTTATGACTTTAAATCTAGCATTAATCAATATGCCCTTTGGGTTTCATATTTACCCATCTATTCAGTTGGGGACCCTTTCAACGTTGCTAAAATCTCATGGCTGGCCTGTGAAGAGTCATTACCTGAACCTACATTTTGCACATCAGTTAGGAATACCTATTTACAATCAGCTCTGTGAAAAAAGATTTTTAGTTGGTGAATGGCTTTTTTCGCATCTTTTGTTTGGAGAGAATTCTAAAAATTTGGACTATGTTAATCACTTTGACGCCCATATTGATGATGTGTGTCAGTCCATTGATCGCCCACGCGAATTCCTAATCGAGGTCAAAACGAAAATGGTCCCGGAATTTCTTCAATGGGCTTTAGATGCTGGTGACTGGGGACAATACGATGTTATTGGGTTTTCATCGACCTTTAATCAGAACCTGGCAAGTTTGACGCTAGCCAAGTTAATTAAAGATAAATATCCTTCAGTTAAGGTTATGTTTGGTGGCGCTAATTTTGAATCAGAAATGGGGTTGGAATACTTTCGTGCGTTTCCTTGGATTGATTTTGTCGTCCCAGGTGAGGCGGAAGGAGTTTTAGTCCCTTTAATGAAATCTTTAGAGAGAAATGAACCTATTCCAAATGGTGTGGCGCATAGAAGTAAGGGGGAGATAGTTTTTACTGAGAATCATGAACTACATGAAGACTTTAGTAATAACGCTCCTCCGGATTATGATGATTTTTTTGAGCAATTGAAACAGATCGATCCAGATTCACCATTGTTGGAAAACCCGGTTATTCTTTATGAGACAGCTAGAGGGTGCTGGTGGGGAGAGAAACATCATTGTACTTTTTGCGGGTTGAATGCCAATACTATGAAATTCAGATCTAAGCCAATGGAGCAGGTGCACGCAGATATTTCTTATCTTTCTCAGCGATATAACTCTTTCCGTTTTAGACTCGTGGATAATATATTGGAAATGAAATATATCGAAGGTGTTTTTGGTGAAATGGCAAGCAATAACTTTGATCTTCAATTTTTCCTTGAAGTTAAAAGTAACTTAACCAAGAAGCAAATTAAGTTATTGGCGCATGGCGGAGCAAATGTGATTCAACCTGGTATAGAAAGCTTTAGTATGAATCAATTGATGGAAATGGATAAAGGGGTTCGCCCATTACAGAATATTCTCTGTATGAAATGGGCAATGTATTATGGCGTTGAGGTGAACTGGAATATTCTAATAGGATTTCCAGGAGAAACTAATGAAGATTACCGTCAACAAATCGAATTGATTAAATTGTTGTCACACCTGCCTCCCCCTGAATGTGTTGGTGATCTTTGGTTGGAGCGATTTAGTCCTTACTATACCCGTCCTGAGGAATATGGAGTTACGATAACAGGGCCAGGAGAGGCCTACAGTTATGTTTACGATTCTGAAGATATTGATGTGATGAAAATTGCTTACGATTTTGAATTTACCACTAAAAATGAAATCGACTTGGTATTAAAAGAAGAATTGTCTAAAACCGTGCAAGAATGGAAAGGGAGGCATCAATCTGATGACATACCTTACTTGTTCTTCACAAAATCTATGAACTTTGTCACAGTCTATGATGATAGATCGATTGGAAACCCAGTGAAGAATAGTTTTGAGGGGACTCCTGCCTGGATTATTGTTTTTTGTAATGAATCTCCAAAAACCATTGACCAGATTGAAAAGCATGTTCAAGAGTTGGGGGTAGCTGAAACAGAAGTTGAAAAAGAAATTTTAAAATTGGGGAAAATGGGTATCCTTTATGGAGAAAAAGGTAAATACCTGACTCTTGCGTTACCTCATAACGCAAATCTTTAGTTAAGGTTGAACACTCTGCTGGCTATGCCTGCAGCTAATATTTTCTATCCACGTATTCTGGAACACCACAAAGGTTTTAGTAAGACACTTTATTGCTTCAAGTAGAGAGAGTAAATTTGACAGGGTAAATTGAAGTCTTTATAATTTATTACCTTAACCCTTGAAAACAATGAGCTGTCCTTAACTGTTTATTTTGGCTTTACTGCCTGTGGTTTCATGTTGACAGGCAACCAGTTTTGTAATGTAGGAAAGAACTAACTATCTATAAGGGCGATCATAAATGGCAGAAATTGAAGAAGGTAGGAAGTACGAAAAAATTGCATTGGATTGTTTGAAGCAAAACAACCTTTCTGAGGCAGAATCCAATTTTCTGCAGGCATTGACACATATGGAGCAGTCTGGAGATGAAGAAGGTCAGGCTTATGTTCTGGGTAATCTTGGAAACCTTTGCTTTCAGAGTCGTCGACTAGATAAGGCGGAAGAGTACTATGGTAAGGCTCTCACATATATGGAGAAAGTAAATGATGTTGGGGGAATTGAGAGTTCTCTTGGTAATTTAGGAAGTGTTCTTTTCTACAAAGGCAATTTGGAGGAGGCCGAAGAGATTTATAAAAAGGCTTTAAAGTTGCTTGAAGATGCAAACGATGTTGAAGGTCAGAGCATCTATAACGAGAATTTAGGGAATGTTCATCTTAAAAAAGATGATTTGGCTAAAGCTGAAGATTATTTTAATCGCGCTAAAACCTTGCTTGACTCAGAAAAAAATAAAGATAGATTTAAGCAGGTAGAAGACAAGCTTGTTGCTCTTCAAAAACAGCCCCAGTATATAGAAGGTAAAGAAAAAGCAATTCTAGGTAAAATAGAATCTCTAAAAAAAGAAGGTAAAA
>CAJJDL010000149.1 GCA_905182935.1 uncultured Nitrospinaceae bacterium
CTTATAGTAGATAGAGCAAAGAAACAATGCTCGCTTAAAATTCGGAAAACTGCCTGCAATTAGTCAGTATTAAAGGATTTCATTTGATTTAAAAAATATTTTTGTGTGACTCAATAAAATGAAAAAACCTTATTGGGAAATTTTAAAACAACTTAACCCTAATAGACGCATAAGGAGATTTAATTCTATGACTGTTTCAGTAACTGTTGACACGACTCCAAATGAGCATGCTTTAAAGTTTAGCGTGAATAAAAAAATTCTCGACTCAGGCTACAAAACTTTTAACAGTTTAGAAGAAGCCAAAGATTTTCCAGTCGCAGCTAAAATTCTTGAAAATGCTAATATTGCAAGTGTATTTATGATGGCGGAAGCCGAGGCAGGTTTTATTTCAGTCACTAAAAAAAGTGATGGTAATTGGAGTGAACTAAAAGATATTATTATCGCGAGTATTAAAGCCACTCTTTGAAAACCAATTTTTTACCTAAGGTATATAAAGGGAACTCGTATGGATACTGAATCTTATATTATCTATGGAATGATATTTGGGTTTTTAACTTTGTGGTTACTTTTTAGTCTATTAAAAAAATTGAGTGACTCTTCAAAATTTCCAAAATCAAAAGATGTGCAAGATGAAAAATAATTTAATACTTTTGTTGCAACGTTTTGATTCGAATCGTATATTCTATTTATTTCATTATTCCTAACTCGGAAGTTCATTGAAGGTATTCCCCATTTCAAAGGCTTATTTGAGTTGACTACCAGCCTGTTCGTTTGCTCTTGATCCATTGGTTATTATCCTAGGTTTTGTCATAGATTAAATTGTATAAATATTTTATATCAAATTAAAGACAGTTAGCTTGTTGCACTCTGATTTTCCCGCTCCAATGCACGCAACCTTCGAGCCTCCTTTTTATTAATTTTATTTTTCTCTTTTTTTTCTATAGTTGGTTGCCCCTCCCATCCAACTTTTGATAAAAACTCGTCATACCCTCCATGGAAATATTCTGCTCGCCCTTTATGAAAGATGATTAAATTTTTAGCTAAGCTTCTTAAAATAAGTTCTGAATGAGTAACGATTACCAGTGCTCCAGGATAATCATTCAATTCATCAATCAATGATTCAATAGACTCAACATCCAAGTGGTGAGTAGGCTCATCCAAAAGCAAAACATTGGTAGGGTGAGAGATTATTTTCCCTAATAAAACCCTACTCCTTTCGCCTCCCGACAATACGCTTATTTTTTTCTTGCTTAAATCTCCATCAAACATCATTGCTCCACAAATACTATGAGCAGCTTGTAAAGAAAGATTCTGATTGGCTCGAAGTATCTCATCCAACACGCGATTCTTTGAGTCGAGTCGGTCAATATTAGTCTGACCAAAATGTCCTAGACGAGTAGAAGGATGTTTCGTGATTAAACCAGAATTATGAACCAGCTCACCCGCTAAACAGTTTATCAATGTTGATTTACCTTTTCCGTTAGCACCAATAATTCCTATACGATCTCGACTATCAATAGAAAATGACAAGTTAGAGAAAACGTTATTCTCTATTTTTTTATCATAAGAAAAAGAAAGATCTTTTATAGTCATTAAAGTTTTCCCAGGACAGGAAAGATAATTGAATTTGAACCCCAAATTCTTTTCAGTATCAAGTTTTTCCATGGTTCCCATTTTTTTCATCATTTTCAATCTAGACTGTGCCATAGCTGCTTTCGAAGCCTTAGCACGAAAACGATCAACAAGAGACTGCATTTCTTTTCGCTTTGTTTCTAAATTTTTACGAGTTAACTCATAGGCCTCTTCTTCCTGAATAATTTGCTCATAAAATTTTATAGTATCTCCTTTAACTTTTTTGGCCTTTTTCCGATGGAGACCAAGAGTATGTGTAGTGACCTTATCCATAAAATCACGATCATGAGTAATTAGCATCATTTCTCCAGGCCATTTATTCAGATACTCTTTCAACCAACGGAGCGAAAGTATATCCAAATAGTTGGTAGGCTCATCAAGAAGTAGCATATTAGGACTAGCTAGCAAAGCCTTACAAAGGTTGATTCTCACTTGATAGCCACCACTGAAAGTTGCAGGGTCTTTGTGAAAATCTTGTTCCGAAAAACCCAACCCCGAAAGTATTATCTCAGCCTTGTAATGCTCCCATTGCTTTTCAGGACTCAATACCTGAACACATTCCTTGAGAACGCTTGATTGAGTGAAGGATATAATTTGTTCTAGAGCGCCTATCTTATAGCCCTTTGGAACTGTTAGAGTTCCAGAGTCGGGGGATTCCTGACCAAGGATCATTTTAAAAAGAGTAGACTTTCCAGTCCCGTTTTTACCAACTAAACCCACCCGCTCTCCCTCATTCATAAGGAAAGACACACCCTCAAACAAATTTTGAGCGCCAAAAGATTTTTCAAGACTATTAACTATGATCATTATTGCGTCAGAAGATATAAAAAAGACTTATAACAAACGTTATAAGTCCTTACTAAAAAACGAGGTTAAAGGAAGATCATTCGATCAATTTAAATATTCTTAAAATTATAACACAATAATCTTTAAGAATTAACTGGTAATTCACCATCATTTCTTTGATAAATATTTAACTGAAATAAAAAAGTATAAATAGATTAGTTAGTTTACTAAAAATTCAAGAATGACTTTGACTTAAATTAACTA
>CAJJDL010000150.1 GCA_905182935.1 uncultured Nitrospinaceae bacterium
ATCCACCCTCCAAAAAACTGAACAGGTGTTGCCAATAGAAGTAATAAGAAATTATGATCAATTGTAAGTACGTCATAAAGTAGGTTTCTAATTGACTCAATATTAATAAATGCAATTACAGCCGCAATAAACACACTAAAAAACAACCTTTGAAGATGAAAAGTTGTTGCGTTTAGATTAGAATATTCTGTATTTTCTAAAGATTTTTCTTTGGATTTATCACCAATATGCAAAGTGAATCCAATCTCTTTAAGAGAATCACGGAGTTCATACAAACAAGACTTAGAAGGAATGTAGTCAATTAATACCATTCCCGTGACCATATTGGCCTTAACATCTAGGACTTCATAGAATTCACGCATTTTTTTTTCAACACGTATAACACAAGACCCAGAAGTCAAGCCATCAACTACAAGAGACGCACGGGTTGTTAAAGTTTCAAAACCTAATTGCTTAATAATTTTTCGGATTTCTTCAGGAGATATTTTGTCAGGATTACAATCTATAAATACTTGTTCAGTAGCAAAGTTTACATTTGCTTCTATAACCCCATCAAGCTTGCAAACTTTTTTTTCTATCCGAGAAGCACAACTATTACAGGTCATTCCTCTAACTGGGAAAATTAGATGTTTAATATTTAAAACAGTATTAGCCACAATAGGGGTTTCAATTTATCAAGATAAACATATAAAACTCTTTACACTATAATTATTATAAAGCGAAATTATCCCAATTCAAGAATCATAAAAAAAGAATTCAACTTAAGAAAAAAAAGGGGAGAGAAACTATTTGCTAATGAATACTGACTTGAGAGTAAAAAAACCATAAAAGAGAAATAACATGCCGATTAGGCCGCTAGAAAAGGAGCTATCAGTTAACCCAGTGGAAACAAAGTAGAGACCAACCACAAACAACAACAAACCAACAACAAAATATCCTAAGTTTTTTAGAATGGGTAAATATGATTGAGAAAAACCATTAGCTTTATCACGCCGTTCTTTAAGTTGCCAGCGCCAACGAAGAATAAGGTAAGTTTGCCTTATCCAAGAGAGAAGACTAGCCTCTTCAAATAAGCTAGTTTTGCAGTACATACAAAGTTTGTCTGACGCCCGGTTTGGAAATCCACAATTTAGACATAACCTAGTGTCAGGCTTATGATGAAGTGAAATTGGTTCTTTTTTAGACATCTACGTTTATAGTTAAATTAATCGTAGTAATCACTTGAGCCACAAAACTGTAAACTTGATCCAAATAACCATGAATTTTATTACAGTAATGAAAATATAATACTTACTTGAGTTTATCTGTCAATAGATGTGAATTATTTATCGATAACGAGTCTAATTAAAATATTTGAATTTACATAGCTATATTTCTATAATTTTCACTAAACTGAAGTTAATCCATCGTAGGAAAATTATAATGAGAGTGTTTACAACTTTTACAATATCTTTTTTTTATTTATTTACATCAATTGTATTTGCAAACTTATCGGACCTTAACCCATACAAGGGAATGGCTTTAATACATGAGGGAATTTATCCAATGGGAAGCTATAAATCTTTAAAAGAGCTACGTCCAGGAGATTTATTTAATACCGACAGACATGCCCTTGGTCCAGAAAATCCAGCGCATAATGTATATATTGACTCTTTTTATATTGATATTTTTGAAGTTACCAATAGTTCGTATATGAAATTTAGCAAGGCTACCGAATCAAGAAAACCTCTATTCTGGGAAAACCCTGATTTCAATCAACACAAACAACCAGTCGTTGGAATAACGTGGAAAGAGGCACAGTCCTATTGTAAGTGGAGAGGTGGACGGCTTCCTACTGAAGCAGAGTGGGAAAAAGCATCTCGGGGGAAACGACCTATCTCATACCCTTGGGGAAACGAAGTCCCAGATAATTCAAAAATAAATTTTAATCACATATTAAACAAGACCGCCCCAGTTGGTTCTTATGAAAAGGGTATATCTGATTATGGTATCCACGATCTTTCTGGAAATGTTTCCGAATGGACCTACGATTGGCACCTTCCAGAATATTACATATTTTCAACAAAAATGAACCCAACTGGACCCAAAAAAGGCATATACAAAGTAATCCGTGGAGGAAACTGGAGAAATAAAACAGAGGATGTAAATATGACTTACAGAAATGCCACAGTACCATCAATTCGCAATAAAACTCTGGGATTTCGTTGTGCTAAGGGCTCAAATCCTATAACTTCAGGAAAATACTCTACCCCAAAATAAAAAAAACCGACAGAGCTTTAGCTCTGTCGGTAAAAAAGATTAAATTTATTTTGGAACTACATTGGAAGCCTGAGGTCCCTTTTGTCCATCCGTTTTCTCAAACTCCACTTCTTGCCCCTCTCTTAGAGTTTTAAAGCCATCACCCTGAATAGCAGAAAAATGTACAAAACAATCTTCGCCATCATCAGATTCGATAAAACCATAACCCTTGCTATCATTAAACCATTTTACTTTTCCAGCAGCCATACTAATCAATCTCCTACAAACAGTCGGAAACAAAATACGCATCAAACACGATATTGCACCCTAGTTGAAATCAGATTGAGTGTAATCCGGATAATTATGAACATAATAAAAAAACAAACTGTTTTAATACAAACAAAAATATTCATTATTTATCCAGCAAGCTAGGAATCAAACCATCACTTGCATTGAACCCCCCAACCACTTTAATACACTAATTATATCACGAACTCCCCAAATCTAGCAAAATTTATATATCAAATATTTAATCAATTAACACTCAATATAATTAAAGGGCTACCAGCATACTTTATAAGTAATACATTAAAAATGTGATATCAACTTACCGTATTAACGTAAAATCATACAAAGTAATCACAATCTAATTTTAAGAATTAGAACTAAATCCTGAAAGGGATGGCCTAATAACGTTTAGTAAAATATCGGCAATTTCAATTTTAGGTAGAGTTGGTAGCTTTTCAATCTCTTCATTTCTTTTTATTAGGGTTACTTGATTTGAATCCGATTGAAAACCAACACCAGGGGAACTAATATCATTAGCCACAATAAGGTCAAGGTCTTTATTTCTAAGTTTTTCTAAGGCACTTTGAGTCAAATTCTCAGATTCAGCAGCAAAACCCACCACAAATTGTTTAGTTTTAAGTCTTATAATATTCTTCAAAATATCTTCAGTAGGCAATAACTCGAGAGTTAAAATAGACTTATTTTTTTTCTTAATCTTCTCTTTTTCGATTTGGATTGGTGCAAAATCACCAACTGCAGCACTCATTATCAACACGTTACAATCTAAAAAATGTTTTTCTACATGCTGATTCATTTCGATAGCTGTCCGACAAGAAATAAAAGATAAACCTGCAGGAACTGTAAGATGACAAGGACCGCTTATTAAGGTAACGTTTGCTCCTCTATCGCGAGCCGCGCAAGCAACAGCATATCCCATTTTACCTGACGACGGATTAGTTATAAATCGTACTGGGTCCAAAGATTCCTGGGTTGGTCCAGCCGTAACAAGAACGCGCAGACCATGAAAATCTTTCTTGGAGTTAAGTATTTTTTTTACTGTTTCTAAAATATTTAATGGCTCCGCAAGCCGTCCTTGCCCAATCGATCCACAAGCGAGCTCGCCATGTTCTGGTTCTATAAACTGAATTCCACGATCCTTCATCTTTACAATATTTAATTTTACGGCTGGATTAGCATACATAGCATCATTCATTGCTGGGGCGACAAGAGTTGGCCCACTGTAAGAAACATACAAATTGGATAGCGCATCGTCGACGATCCCATTAGCAACTTTACCAATGATTCCCGCGGTTGCAGGAGCGATCAGCAAAAGATCTGCAGCTTTAGATATCTGAATATGTTCCATTAACAATGAAGTATTGCTATTAAAGACTTGACTATAAACAGAGTTTCCAGATAGTGCTTCAAAAGTTAATGGAGTAATAAACTTAGTAGCATTTATACTCATTGCCACATTGACTCTAGCACCTTCACTAATTAAAAGCCGTAGGAGCTCAATGGCTTTATAAGAAGCAATGCTACCACTAACTCCCAAAATAATTTTTTTACTAGATAAAGAAGAGATATTTAACACCTCAATAAGTTTCTGAAAAATAAATACTTTAAAATAATAGTAATTAGGATTATAAGAGGAAATATGTGTCGGATCAACAAATTCAAAATATATATCAGCACTTTTCAAGACTTTTAAATATTTAAAAAAAACAGAGATAACAATTTAAAAAAATTTATTACCAGAATTGATTCTCATTGCAAATCAAACCTGATTATATTAAAAGATATAATGTTTTATAAAATAATTTACTCCCCACATGAAAAGTACCGACCGACCTATAGTTATTCTTATATAAAGTCGATTATGGGGATTTTAGAGATTAAAGTTAACGGTACGGCATCATGACCCAACAAGCACTTGATTCAAG
>CAJJDL010000151.1 GCA_905182935.1 uncultured Nitrospinaceae bacterium
GCGGTCATGTCCATAACCTTCAATCCTTTTTCAAAAACTTCCTTGAAAGTAATCACCAACCTCGAATTATGGTTGTTGGTGATCTTATTCTTGATGAGTATATTTGGGGTTCGGTGAATCGTATATCACCAGAAGCACCTGTCCCTATTCTTGACACTAAATCTGAAAACCTGACTCTCGGAGGAGCCGCTAATGTAGCTCACAATCTTATTGCTCTTGGATGTGAGGTAAATCTTGTTGGCGCAATAGGACGTGACGAAAAAGGAGACAAACTACTCGCTATAGTTGAAGAAAAAAGTATTTTATCCAATGGAATTTTTCGTTTTGTGCATAGACCTACCACATCAAAAATCCGTATTATAGCTCACAACCAGCAAATTCTTCGTATTGACAAAGAAGATAAACGCCCTATCACGGAAGAAACAGAAAATAAAATTATCAAGTTCATAAATAAAATGATCCCTGATATGGATATTGTTATTTGTTCTGACTATAGCAAAGGAATTCTCACTGAAAAAGTTTTTAACGCCATTATTCATAGGGCTAAGAACTCAAAAAAACGAGTAATAGTTGACCCCAAAAACCCTAACTTTGAACACTATAAAGGAGCAACTATTCTCACACCCAATCAGTTTGAAGTCGAAAAAGCCGTTCCTATTAAAATCCAAGATAAGATAGATCTAGATCGTGCAGCAGAATACCTTTTAAACCTGACACATGCAGAAGCATTACTTATAACTCGTGGAAAAGATGGGATGACTCTATATCCAACTAAAGAAAAACCAATAGATATTCCTACTCAAGCGAAAGAAGTTTTTGATGTTACTGGCGCAGGAGATACTGTTGTTTCAGTTCTTGCAATGGCTCTTGCTATTGGATTTAATTACCAAGATTCTGCTTGGCTATCAAATATGGCTGCTAGCATTGTTGTTGGGAAAATAGGTACCGCAGTTGTTACTGTAGCTGAGATCAACGAATATCTTCATGAAGAAATGCTCAATACGTCAAAATCTGTTCTAAGTTTAGAAGAACTTATAAAAATCGTTAGCCTAGCAAAAAGTATTGGGAAAACTGTAGTATTCACAAATGGATGTTTTGACCTTATCCATGGGGGACATATCGAATTCTTGCAGAAAGCTAAGGAAAAAGGCGATATTCTTGTATTGGGACTTAATAGTGATAAATCAGTTACAGCCCTCAAAGGAGTTGGTCGCCCTATTAAGACCGAAAAAGAAAGAGCCAATATCATTTCTGCTTTAAAATATGTCGACTACATTACTATTTTTGATGAAGAAACTCCGGAAGAAATAATCCGCGTAGTGCGTCCAG
Source organism: uncultured Nitrospinaceae bacterium (assembly GCA_905182935.1). GTDB lineage: Bacteria > Nitrospinota > Nitrospinia > Nitrospinales > VA-1 > Nitromaritima. Next base: position 1,330 of record CAJJDL010000151.1, read on the forward strand.
ATATCCTTGTTAAAGGAGATGACTACGATATAAATAAAATAGTAGGGCGTGATATTGTTGAAGGATACGGAGCAAAAGTAGAACTCATACCTATTGTCAAAGGTCTTTCCACGACAAATATTGTTGAAAAAATTATTAAAAACTATAAAAAAGAAGAAATAACACAAAATCCAACTCAGACAATCTCAGTAGATAAAAATTAGTTTAGTAATCCAACCTAGTAAAGATTTATATTTTTAATCTTATATAGTATGAAGCTTTATTTAATTTTATAGCCCCCTGTTGTACTAGCTCGCCAATCTCCTATTAGGAACAAGGTAGTTCTCTATATAATCTGAAACACTTTCCTCTAAGGACATGACGGTCTGAGTATAACCAAAATTTTTTATTTTGTTTACTTCTGCGCAAGTATGATATTGATATTGGCTAATAATAGCTTTTGGCATTGGAATATATTCGATTGTGGGTTCGCGACCCATTGCCTTAAAAATATTTTGAGCAAGATCGTTCCAATTTCTAGCCTGACCAGACCCGATGTTGAAAATTCCATTAATATCAGGGTGATCTAGAAAAAAAAGTGTCATCTTAACTGCATCTTTTATATAAAGAAAATCTCTTTCCTGGTCTCCATCATTATACTTTCTATTATAAGACTTGAATAAACGAATCTTATTTTTGTCACGTGCTTGAAGGAATCCTTTTCGCACCATACTTTGCATATTTTCTTTATGGTACTCATTTGGTCCAAAAATATTAAAATACTTAAGCCCAACAATACGATTAAGAATTCCTTGATCCTTAGCCCATAAATCAAGGTCATGCTTACTATGCCCATATAAATTAAGCGGTTTTAATGTATGTAATTTCGACTCGTCATCGCAGTATCCCATTTCTCCATTGCCATATGTCGCAGCGCTAGAGGCATAAATAAAACGAATGTCTTTTTCTATAGCGTAAGTCGCAAGATAACGAGTATATTCATAATTATTTTTTTTTAAAAAATCCTTATCCGTTTCGGTTGTTGACGAGCAGGCTCCCATGTGAATGATAGCTTCGATTGATTTCAAATCCAGGTTTAAAATATTTTCCAAAAAGGCTTCTTTGTGTATTATTTTTTTGTATTTTATTGATGCTAGATTTTTTTCCTTTTCTGGATGGTCGACATCATCAACTACAATAAGATCAGTCCTTCCTCGTCCGTTTAGTTCTTGTATAATAGCACTTCCGATAAAACCTGCCCCACCAGTAATAACAATCATAATTTATCCCCATCGGAGGCTAGTTGAGCGACTCCATTAAGTTATTTAAGGGCTGGACCAAGGCTAATTAATAAAACCCTGAACCATTTGCGCAAATTCAGTATTTTCTGATAACAGAAAATCGTATGATCCAGAAGCTACCATTCGCCCATGGTTCAAGAAGAAAATAACGTCACAATTCTTAACTGTGGAAAGCCTATGAGTAACCCAGATGACCGTGCATTTTTCATTCAAATTTTCGAT
>CAJJDL010000152.1 GCA_905182935.1 uncultured Nitrospinaceae bacterium
CCATGTAAAAAAGGTGTGCTTTCGGCACTTTTACTTTTTTATAACTTGTTATTGCCTTGTCATAGTTTCCTAACCAGTAATGACAAAGAGTTTCCGCACCAAAAAGTAGATCATGGGAAAAGGGATCCAGCCTCATTGCTCGTTCCAACTCAGCAAGAGCTTTCTCAAATTCACCAAAATAAATCAGCATAGTTGCATATCTGCATATGATAAACACATCGCTGGGGCATAGCTCACGTGCTTTCTCAAAATGATATTTCCCCATATCGTGATCTCTTTCAAACCACAGCTTAATTGACCCAATAACGCGATGCACTTCAGGCTCATTAGGATCAAGTTCTAAGGCTAGATTGGCAGACTCTATAGCTTTGGTGAATAAATCAGGATCTGGATCATCTTCCCAATCATATAGGTTGCTTAACGAACAGGCCCTCCACGCATGAGCCCGTGCGTAAGACGGTTCAGAAGCAATGGCCTGCTCAAATAATTTCACTGCATTTTTAATATTATCCTTGAGCACATTACCCTTTTTAGCATACTCCAAACCTTGCAGAACTAAATCGTATGCCGCCATATTCTCCGGCCTCTTTGCCGCAAGTGCGCTCAGGGAATCTGCATCAACTCTACCCACAATTGTGGCAACAATTTCTTCTGCAATTTTATCCTGTACATCAAAAATTTCATCTACAGACAAATCAAAATTATTAGACCAAATGGAATTCTCATTCTCCGTAGAAACCAATTTTGCATTGATACGCATTTTGGATCCAAGCTTTCTCACGCTGCCATGGATGATATATCGTACGCCCAGTTCTTTCCCGATTTCTTTGAAACTTTTTGATTTTTCTTTATACGCAAAACTTGCGTGGCTGGATATCACAACCAATTTATTATAACGGGACAGCATTGATAAAAGATCTTCTGAGAACCCTTCACAGAAATATTCCTGCTCTTCATCATTGCTAAGGTTTTTAAAGAACAGTACCGCTACAGAACCTGGCTCAGCTTCTTTTACTTCTGTATGAATTTTTTCAGAATCCTGAGTAAATCTTGGTGTGCCTTTGTTCTGAATAACATGGAAGGCCTGGATAGGAAATTCGATATTTTTTAATTCCAGATCGCCTGCATCTTCGAAAGAAACCATAATCTTCCGGTTGATCATATCAAACACGGTCTTCGACACACAGATTCCAGCTGGTTTGGCAGCCGATTCCAATCTAGCAGCAATATTCACTGCATCTCCAAAAAGATTATCGTCTGATATCATCACATCACCAATATTGATGCCCACACGAAACGTCATTTGGTCTGGCTCAGCCTGGTCCATATTCATTGTTTTCATCTTCAGCTGTGTTGCAACCGCTGCTTCTGCAGCTTTGATAGGGCTGGAAAACTCAGCAATTACACTGTCGCCAGCGCTTCCAAAAATAATGCCATTGTGCTCATCAATAATACCATCGATGGCTTCTCGGCGCTCTTTTAATATCTTTAATGTATTCACTTCGTCCATGCCCATCATTTTACTGAAGCCTACGACATCAGAAGCAAATATCGTTGTTAGTTTTCGGTCCATAGTTTTTTTAAAAAATAATCTTAGTTTATTAATCTAAACAGGGTAAATATTTATATTTCCCAATATATTGATGTAAAATTTATTTTAATCTACCAATACATTACTAAACAAAAAACCCAGTACTCCAAGGTAAGCTGATTTGTCAAAATTATTAATACTCTGTTTATTATGATCTTGTCCAATATAAATTTCAAAGATGAAACACACTCATTTAATTCTTGGTATAATCTATTTATCCTTCACGGTGCCATTAAAAAGCTCCGATGGGGAAATGGAAAAATTTAATACCTATATAAACGAATCCATTTCTGATGCAAACATTGCAGGAATGGCCATCGCTATCGTTTCCGGTGATTCAATACTCTTCACACAGGGTTATGGCTACTCAGATATCCAAACAAAAGAGCCATTCACTCCAAACACTGTTATAAATATTGCTTCGATCAGCAAAACCTTTGTAGGTGTAGCCCTCATGCACCTGGTAGAAAACGGACTAATCGGCTTGGATGAAGATGTAAATACTTTCCTGCCTTTTCAGGTGCTAAACCCACATTTACCTGAATCAATTATCACACCGCGGCACCTGATGAGCCACTCATCAGGAATACTGGATGACCAGAATGTTTATCTTTCATCTTATAACTACGGGGGCGACTCGCCCATACCCTTAGGTGAATTCCTTGCAGATTATTTATCTCAGGATGGGGTACACTATTCAAAAAATAATTTTACAAAATCAAAGCCTGGGGAAAACTTTGTATACTCAAATATCGGGGCAGGCCTTGCGGGGTACATCGTAGAACGTGTTTCCGGTAAACCCCTGAACATCTTTACCCGGGAGGTCATATTCAAACCTCTGGGCATGAACAACACCTGCTGGTTTTTGTCTGAGATGGATCTCTCAAAACATACCCGGCTATATGAGTCTGAAAAAAAACATACACAATTAAAAAGGGTAGACCTATACGGTTTAACCACCTACCCCGATGGGGGCGTAAGAACCACGGTTACTGATTTGTCCTATTACCTACTCTGCATCATGAACAAGGGTGTGTATAAGGAAACACGGATCTTAAATGAAGAGACTGTGATTGATATGCTGACACCGGATTATATCGATTCCTATACCAAATTCTGGGGCATTGGTGACCAGATCGGACACGGTGGGGGAGACCCTGGGGT
>CAJJDL010000153.1 GCA_905182935.1 uncultured Nitrospinaceae bacterium
AATGTCTAAAAGAAATAAAAAAAATGGCAAAACCAAACTTTACTTATGAAAACACACTACCTAATGACCCTGCAGCCATTCTATTTACTAGTGGAAGTACCGGCTCTCCTAAAGGAGTTTTATACACACACGAAATGTTTTCCAAACAGTTAGACACTCTTCGCTCCTGCTACAATATCCAACCAGGAGAAACCGACCTTTCAACCTTTCCTCTTTTTTCATTATTTGGAATTGCCACCGGCATGACATCAATTCTCCCAGATATGGACTTTACAAAACCAGCAAAAGTTAATCCTAAAAAAATTATAAACACTATTACCAAATACAACATATCTAGCGGGTTCGGGTCACCTGCATTATGGGATACTATAAGTCGCTATTGTATTTCCAAGAATCGTCACCTTCCTTCCATAAGTCGAATTCTAATGGCAGGCGCACCTATACCCGGTTCACTACTCAAAAGGTTTGACCATATTCTAAAACCAGAATCAAAAATTCATACTCCATACGGCGCAACCGAAGCACTTCCGGTAACAACTATCGAACGAAAAGAAATTTTAGGAGAAACCTTCAAAAAATCTCAACAAGGATATGGCACTTGCGTTGGTCGGGCTGTCTCAGGTATGGAGTTAAGAGTAATAAAAATAACTGACACTTCGATTGCTCAATGGGATGACTCGCTAGAGCTAACACAGGGGGAAATTGGGGAAATTGTAGTAAAAAGTCCTTGGACAACTCAAAATTATTTTAAACGTGATGAAGCTACCAGACTATCAAAAATTAAAACCAATAAAAATTTATTCTGGCATCGCATGGGAGACGTTGGATATATTGACAAACAAAATAGGCTCTGGTTTTGCGGCAGAAAAAGTCAGCGCATTCAAACAATCAACGAGACATTATTTACCGTTCAATGTGAAGGAGTTTTTAACGCCCACCCTAAGGTAAAACGCTCTGCTCTAGTTGGAGTGGGTAAAACTGAAAATAAAAGACCTGTCATAATCGTTGAGCTCAAACAATCAAACGACCTCAAAGGAAAATTTATACGCAATACATTCATAGAAGATTTATTTAAATTAGGCAGCCAGTGTCGCTATACGTGCAAAATCAAAGATTTTTTGATACACCAAAATTTTCCAGTGGATATCCGTCACAATGCAAAAATTTCACGAGAGATACTTGCACAATGGGCAACAAAAAATTTACCAAAATATGAATGAGCAATAACCTATAAACATACCAACAAAAAATCTATCGATAAAGACCTATTTAAGAGAAAGATAAAACTCCGCCTAGGATCCATAAACATCACTATAGTAACCAACCAAACGCTGGATAGTTATATTTTGACATAGCTTCACCGGTCTGCTAGCATTTATAATGTACTATATTATAGTAGTTTTTCATACATAGACGACTAGTTAATTTTCTAGAATTAACATGGATAGTCTTAGTTAAATCAAAGTCCATCTTTCTATATAAATAGACTCTCAACTAATGGTAAATGAAGTTACTAAAAAAGCTAAAAAAAACGATATACTCTGGATGAAAAAAATTTTAGTTGGACTAGGAAGTGTATTTATTTTAGCGGGTATCATACGACAGTGGCCGATTCCAGGAAAATCGTATATGGAATTCATCGAAGGAGATGGGTATCTCAGTCTAATGATAGGTCTCATCATGATTACCCTAGGAGCATCAGTGAGACTGCTTATTGCGCAGGAAAAAGAATAAGTACGTAATTTGAGAAATAGGACCTATGACTGAAAAAGAAAGCTTAGAAAGTGAAGGTTTCGTTATTAAAGACAAGCGATCTTCTCAAATTTCTGAAGATGATGCTACTAATATAGATACAATAGAAGAACAGAAAAATTCTTCCAATGAAAAAGAAGTTGCGTCCTCTCAGGTAGATTTTCCCACATTCATCATGTCTCTTTCATCTTCCGCTTTTTATCACTTAGGAGACATGCCTGACCCTACCACTGGGAAAAAGGAATTAAATCTTCCTGCAGTTCAACAAACAATAGACATGTTAAACATGTTAAAAGAGAAAACAAAAGATAATCTTAAAGAGGACGAAAGTAAACTTCTTGAACAACTCATATACGAGTTGCAAGTAAAATACGTTGCCAAATCAAAAATATAATTTCGTAACATTCCCCTTACTATAAAAGTAAAACTACTTCTAGCCACGCTAGGGCAAGACGTCATATCGCATTATCACAATTAAAAAATATTATTTAAACATGGAACTTAAAAGCGATGCTAATGGAATATTTATAGAAGGTATGAAAGACTCTTTAGAGTTAGCTAGTTACCTTCAACGAAAATTCAAAGAAGAAGACATCCAAAGTACATATACGAGTTTGACCGAAGAACATATAAATATAGCGCGCTCTGAAGGGATAACTCCATTACGTAAATTTTGGCAAAGACTAAACCAAACCTACAAAAACATTCCTCCTCTTAGATGCGAAAGAGGTTGTGCGCATTGCTGTCATACCGGTGTCGCCGCTACGCAGGTTGAATGGGACGGGATACTAAGTAATATCATAGCTCATGGAACCGACCTCAATAAAGTTATAGAACGGTCACAACGTACTATTAACCGTGTACGGGAAACACTACGCTCGAACAAAAAAATAGAGCAAGTCGATTGGCACCGTTTGGTAATCAACCAACCCTGCCCTTTTTTAGACGAGGATCATGCCTGTATTATTTATGAAGATCGCCCTTTAGACTGCCGCCTAGTAGTTGCATTTCGTGATCAGTGTCGGTCAAAAAAACTGGAACATGCTCAACGTGGTGTAGTGATCGAAGAAGCCGTTGGTGCCACGGTCATAGCAAAAATTCAACACGACCAAACTCCAAAATTTAAACGACGAAAATTTAAAGGCGTCCAACCACTTAAACTACTGCAACACTGGCTTATCCTGTGGCAGGATAAAAATAAAAAGAAAAAGTAAAGACGGTCTCCGCTTGTTAACTAACCCATATAAAAAGAAAGCCCTATTAACTAAGGACATAAATCTTATCCTCATTAAAACTAAGAATCCTTCAACCGTAATGCCAAACCAAAAAAAAAAAAAATTCTACTATTAATTTCATGGGCTGTAGCAACTTATTTA
>CAJJDL010000154.1 GCA_905182935.1 uncultured Nitrospinaceae bacterium
ACCCGCTAAATCTATGTCACTTAGTTCTGTTGCCTGGACCTCATTAGTAATTTTATAACCCTTTAAAACTTCTCCTGTCATAGATTCGATCTTACCATTATCATTCATCCGAAATTGACCATTCCGAGTGTAAAATTGCCCATCAGTACCTGGCGGACTAGTGATAAAAAATCCGCTACCATCAATTGCTATATCTAGCGCGTTGGTTGAACTTTCAATGGCACCTTGCCCAAATGATTGAATTACACCGCTCAGTGCCGTACCACCCCCTAATTGACTCGTAGTCGATCCATTGTGTAGAACATGACTGAAAAGATCGCCAAAGACAGCTGAACTTCCTTTAAAACCTACTGTATTGACATTGGCGATATTATCACCAATGATTTCCATTGCTTTTGCTTGCCCTGAAAGGCCCGATACCCCGCTAAATAGTGTACTTATGAGTGACATTAAACTTCTCCTATTATTTTATTGAGTTATGCTTACGCGTTTGATTGAATCGATAGGTAATTCTTTTCCATTAACAATGGCAAAATTTTCACCCTCTCCAAATACTACATCTGTAACTAGACCTGAAGAGAACGTGTTTACTTGAATTGGTAGATCAGAAAAATTTTCTGCCCTGACAGTGAACGAATAATTACCTGCGGCAAGAAGTTCGCCCTGACTATTAAGCCCATCCCAAGCCACCTGATTTTTTCCTTTAGTCTGACTACCTAGCTTAACGGTATCGACTTTATCACCCGTGGCATTGTAAATTTCTATTTTGATAGTTTCGGCATCACCGCCTAATGAATAGGCGAGAATATCCGAACCACCTGACTTATGACTGATAGTATTGCCATTAGATTCAATTGTTTTACCAATCAGGTTAATTATTGAAGTATTTTGTGATTGTGCTTCTTGTTCCTGAAGTTTTTCTAAATTGGTATTTACATTGGTCATCTGTTCCAGGCCACTGAACTGAGCTAATTGCGCACTAAAATCCTGAGCACCCATCGGATCTAGTGGGTCCTGTGCTCCAAGTTGGGCTATGAGTAATTTAAGAAAATCATCTTTACCCATCGCTTTATCTGCACTGGCTGCCATTGAAGCTGTTTTGTTACTAGATGCCGATGTAACACCGGGAATCGATTCCATTTATTAATCTCCCAAAGTAATATTATTATGCGACAACACTGAATGTCTGTGAAATATCATCAAATATAAAAGAAGTCTGCCTAGTAGTCTCATCGCTAATTTGATCTTCTAGTTCGCTTGCATCTTTACGACTAAAATCATTAGTATTAAATTGATCTAAATTATCCTGCTGTTGGGAAAACCCTGGATTACTATCACCACCCACCTCCACAGAAAATCCATCTAACTTCAAGCCTTGGTTTGCCATCGAGTCTCTAAGTTGTGATAAGTTATTTTCAATAAGTTGTTTCACCGCTTGATTTTCTGCTACGATTAAAGTTCTTACACCATCACCAGATGTGCTGATGTTCAAACGAACTGTTCCTAAAGAGGGTGGATCAAGCCGGATTTTTACTTCACTTTGTGAACCATTAGAACGGACTGATAATCGATTGATAATTTGATCGATTACCCTGTTTTCAATAGGTGCCTTGTAAATTGAACTTTCAGGAAGTGTCGATTTAATAGTCGAAACAGTTTTATTGGTATTATCGGTTGCTACATTCGAGCTTTGTACTTGGACCTCACCATTTATTTTAATCGCTTCAAGGTTTTTGCTTGTGCTTGCGTCCAATCCACTTGTATTTGTATATTTCATTCCGATACTATTATGGGTAGCATTTTTTTCTAGCAATGCATTCGAAGATTCTATTTTTTCCTTCGAAGGCCCGACATTTTCGGTCTTTAATTCTGTTTGGTTATTTGTTGATACTACTTTTTCTTTTCCCGTAGTATTAGTAACAATGCTACTTTTATTATTTTCTGAATTTGAATTATTTTCGGTACCAGATTTTTGAACTATTGGTCCCTGATTTTTTATTTTTTCTTTAGATTGGGGATCTAAATTTTTATCTAATTGGTTATTGGATTCATTATTTTTTTTCGTAGGATTTTTACTAATAAGATCCTTGCCTGCCAAATTAACCACTTCTGACTGACCTACATCTTTATTGGTCGTCGGTAAGGCCTGTTCTATCAGTTGATTATTAGGCTTGGGTGATACTAGTTGCTGTGATTCAAATTTTTGTATTAATTTTTTTGTTTCTTGGTCCATAAGACCGGATAACTTCAGTAAATCACTTATCAACCCTTTTCTATTCTCTAACTGTGAAAAAGAATTCTCCTCTAAATTATTGGCGTTAAGAAATTCTTTAAGCGAAAAATCATTTAATTTAGAATTTTGGGTAGTCAGAGATTGTAATAAAGCAACAACATTAAGACTAGAATCACTTTCAAAAATTTCAAGCAGTGTATCTACTGCTTCCACATCAAATCCTAATTTATTCAACTGATCAACTGTCTCTTCCATGCTATCAACTGATGCAGAGTCTTGTGATGTATTTATTTTGGAGTCATTTTCAGCAGTCTTAGTTTTATTTATAGGTTCTTGCTCTGTGGTTGCGTCTTGTTCGTTTATATTTTTATTATCAGTATGTTTTGATTTTTCAATTGGTTTTTTTTCTAGATTGGATCGTGACGAAGGAGCATCCTGTCTATCCGTATCTGATTTATTACCTTCCTTCGGAGGCGATACTTTGTTACTAGCATCGTCCATAATTCTTTTGAATCCATCATCATCTGTTGGATCATATTTCTGGGGAGCCGCTACCGGCTCAACGGGTGTTTGTGGGTTAAATATAGCTAATACATCGGATTGACTCACAATAAATGCCTTTAGAACAAGTTTATAATTATTATATCGTTTAGAAACATTTCTAATGCTTTAACCTAACTTTTAGCAAAAGGTATGCCAAATTAGCTGCACATCGTTCTAACCATTTAATTATAAAGAGTTACCTAAATATTGTGAATTGGTGTGAGGAAATATTTTAGGCAATATTTGCCTATTACTAGAAATTTTATTTAATTTATTTGTAACAATAACCATGGGCCTTTTGATTACACTTATTTATATAGTTTCTATTGGCAAATAGTTTAAATACGTGTAGAAAAATATGATTTTTAGTAGTATTTTTATTTATTATAGGAATCGTTATATAAAAAATAACTACAAATAATTTATTAGTTCTTTAATCTCCTAAAAATAATAAGTATGACAAATATTAAATAATTGACCCCCCTAGATATGCGACTATGCGTTCTAAGTAATTGAACCACACACAGGAGTTAATAATGGCAGACTTAAAAGAAAGAATTAAAGTTTGGAAAGATTATATAGAAGAGAACCATAATCAAAATATTAAAGAATCTTTGGAAGGTGTGGACGATGAAGACTTCGATGACGCCCGTAAAGATTTATTTGATTTTATTCAAAATGATGTAACCAATAAATTTGGTTACAGAGTAGATGATGACCACCCACATGCAGTAGACCAACATACAAAAGAAGACCAAGATGCTTTTGGTGATTTACTATACGAATTGATTGGTAGTTCGAATATAGATAAAGATAGTGGGATTCGAAAAAAAAATGAACGATAATGATAGTCTAGAGTTTTTCGACGTATTAAGTTTTATAAATAGGGCACAAGATAGAGTAAGAGAGACTTGCCATTTAATTGTTAACCTCAACTCAATTGATGGTTTTTCCACCATTTGACTTTTCCAAAGTATTAAACGCTCAAGGCTGAATTAATCTAACATTTATCTGGGTTGCTTGAAGCTGCTCTACATAGGGCGAATCGTTTCATTTTCATAGTTGTGAATGCCTGAACATATAATTTTTTGGCCTCATCCCAGTTTTTTTGAAAAATTCGGACTTCAGCCAAGTAGATAAATTGCTGAGGGTTAAAAGGACTTAATAATTTCGCTTCCTGTAATTCTTTTTCGGCGATTACTAAAATGGCGGGGTCTGGATTGATACGGTACTGGCTAATGAGAT
>CAJJDL010000155.1 GCA_905182935.1 uncultured Nitrospinaceae bacterium
TTAAGATACAACCTGTTGCATTGATTTTAAGACATATTTTTTAAATCTATTAAAAGAAACACTCATCAATGGGAAAAACTAAAAAAGAAGCTCCTGAGAATAAACCTACCGATAAAGAGAAACAGAATAATTTCATTAGCACAATAACTGCAACTCAAAAAAATGGTAGTAAAGGGAAAAGCGTAACCGTTGAGGAGAGCAAATTATTAAAGCTAAATAAACGCCTGGAGCAAGCTGAGTTTCTTCTTGCTATGACCCGCGAAATAGCTGGTTTTGAGTCTTTAAGCGAAGTGCTAAACAGATTAATTGAGATTACTGCAACTGAATTGGACTGTGAAAGAGGCACACTATTTCTCAACGACGAACAAACAGGAGAACTATACTCCCGAGTTGCGTTAGGGGATCTTGAAAGAGAGATAAGGATTTTGAATGATCAGGGCGTCGCTGGCTATGCATTTACACATGAAGAAAGCCTCATCATACATGATGCAAGTGCTGACTCAAGGCATGACTCATCAATCGATGAAGAAACAGGGTATGTCACAAAAAACATTCTTACTGTCCCAGTACGGACTATGGGGGGCCAAGTTATAGGAGTTTTACAAGCTTTAAATAAAAATAAAGGTCGATTTACAAAGGAAGACCTAACTCTTCTAGAGACACTATCTAGTCAGGCTTCAGTTACATTGGCTGGCACTCAACAAGTTGAAAGAATCAGAAAAAAACGAGCCCAGGAGATGGAGTTTCTAGATACTGTCGCAACAATTACAGCAGAGGTTGATCTAAATAAATTACTTCATAATGTGGTTGGCGAGATTACCCGAATGTTAGATGCTGATAGGTCCACACTATTTATTAATGACCCAAAAACCAATGAACTATTTTCTAGAGTAGCCGGAGGTGACGGTGTAGGAGAAATTAGACTGCCCAATCATGTTGGAATTGCGGGTACCGTTTTCACTTCTGGAAAAACTCTAAATATTCCTCATGCCTATGCAGACCTTCGTTTCAATCCAACTTTTGATAAAAAAATAGGCTACTTTACACAGTCAGTCCTTTGCTGCCCAATAACCACGAAAGAAGGCGAGGTCATAGGGGTCTCTCAAGTTCTTAATAAAAAAGGTGGGCCCTTTACTGATGAAGATGAATCCCGACTAAGAGCTTTCACAACTCAAGTAGCTATTTCACTAGAAAACTCCAAACTATTTGATGATGTACAGAATATGAAAAACTATTCTGATGGAATGCTTCAAAGTATGTCTAATGGAGTAATAACATTAGATGAGGAAGGAACCATCGTTACCTGTAACTCCGCTGGGTTGAATATCATGTCAGTCTTAGAGGACGAAATTATTGGACTTACAGGCAAGGAACATTTTGTGGATAAAAATAGCTGGATTATGGACCAGGCGGAAGAAGTATTAAAAACCCAAGAACCTGCAATTACGATGGATGCAGAATTATATTTTGGTGAAGAAAAAGTCTCGGCCAATACATCTGTGCTTCCACTATCAGACCCTGAAGGAAAGCACCTGGGAACACTAATAATGATAGAAGATATTAGTTCTGAGAAAAGAATGAAATCAACCATGTCTAGGTATATGGATCCAGGTATAGCAGACCAGTTAATGGCAGGTGGTGATGACGTATTAGGAGGTCAAGACTTGGTTGCTACTCTTCTTTTTTCCGATATACGAGGTTTTACCACTTTAACAGAAGCTCTTGGGGCTCAAGGGACTGTTAAGTTATTAAATGATTATTTTACAATTATGGTTGACTGTATTAGTAAAGAAGAGGGCATGCTAGATAAGTTTATTGGCGACGCAATCATGGCTGCTTTTGGCGTGCCAATTTCACATGTTGATGATGAAGATAGAGCCATGCGTGCAGCTATTACTATGCTCACTAGCTTGGAAGACTGGAATACTGAGCGAAAAAAACAAGGCCAATTGCCTGTCTATATGGGCATTGGTCTAAATACAGATAAAATTGTTTCAGGAAATATCGGTTCACCTAAAAGAATGGATTTTACAATGATAGGAGATGGTGTGAACTTAGCTGCTAGGTTGGAAAGTGCGTGCAAAGCGTATTCAGCCAAACTTTTGATAAGTGAGTATACGGTTGCCAAACTTAAAGGAACTTATCAAATACGTGATGTTGATAATATTATTGTAAAAGGAAAAACTGAACCTGTTGGCGTCTACGAGGTCCTTGACTACCACACTGACGAATCATTCCCAAATCTAATGGAATCTGTTAACTATTTCAAAGAAGCACGTAAAAACTATAGAGCTGGCAGTTGGGATAAGTCTATTAAGTCTTTTAAAGAATGTCTCAAGCTAAATCCCAATGATGCTCTTTGTCAAACATATATAGACCGCATCGAAGGATTAAAAAAGAACCCTCCTAAAAATTGGGATGGGATTTTAACGATGACGTCTAAATAGTTCTTTCAAAAAACCTACCTAGAAAAAAATAATATTCTAAAAATCATTATTCTTCTTCGATTTAAATCATAGCAACGATATATGAATATAAAAAAATTTAATGTCACCAAAGGTGACCACTATAGTTTGCTAGAAACAAAAAGTTACGGTGAAATCGTTTTTGGGTGCCCACCTGATATAGTCAAAGAGTTTATGAGGGCAAAAAAACCATTGCCATCCAAATATGTATTCCCATCAAAGACATTTAACGATGGACAAAATCACTTTGACTTTGAATTCATCATTTATAGTTTTTTATTTACGAGAGCTAAAGGGAGTATTGTTAACGCCTATTGTCGACCTGCACAAGAAAAAAAAATCAAAGCAATACTAAATGAAACTCTATTTGGACCAAGATTCGACCAAATCATAGAAGCCCAAAACTACAAATTAATTAATAACAAAAAATTTTCTAGCGTCGACAAAAAAAGATTTAAACTTTTTCAGCATAAATATATAGCAAAAAATAACATCTTAGCTAGACTATTTAATGACCTAATAAAAGACCATGCCAGCAACCTAAACCTAACTAAGGCAATAAAAAAATACTTCGAAGATAATATTCTTGCTAAACAAAAATGGCTCAACAAAAAGCACATAACAGGTCTCTCTCTTAAATTGACAAAAAACTATCTTCTATGCGCTCAACTACGCAAAGAAATGCAATTATTTTCATTGTCTAAGGAGAGCCAACGAAATAAGTTTATATCGAAAATAATTAACTTCCATCACATAAGTGCCTCAGGGTTATTTTTTATACCAGATAAAAATAATCTTAAATTTTTACAATTAAAAGAAGAAGACCAAGGAATTTTTATAGCTTATGAAAAGAACATAGCGGTTTGCACAGTCAACCTCGGACCAAAACCTAGAAAAGGTAAATTAAAAAATATTAAGCCATTTAAAAAACCGAGGTTTGGAATTACATTTCTAGGAGTGGGATCAGGCTTTTCTCAAAGTAAACAAAATAGCTCAACCATTATATGGTCAGAAAATAAAGGAATTTTGATTGACGTTGTAGCTGATCACACGTTCATAACAAAAAAGCATGGAATCAACAATGACGACATAAAGTATATTTTTTTAACACATGTTCACTCAGATCACGATTCTGGAATTTTAGAAAAAATATTACAATCTCAACAAACCAATCTAATCACTTCTCGAATAATTTATGAAAGTTTTTTAAGGAAAGCTGCCGCCACAACTTCATTGTCTAAGAAAACAATTGAAAGCTATATATCCTTTAAGGAAGTTGAGCCAAACAAAAAAATAAAACTTCCCGGCTTTACACGTACTTTCTTTGAGTTCGATTATTCATTACATTCAATTCCTTCTGGAAGATGTAAAATTACGTATATAGATGGAAGTCTCAAAAAATCGATCAGTCTATCTGGTGACACAAAATACGATGTTCAAAAAATAAATGCATGGCATGAGAATGGAGACTTAACGACTGCAAGAAAAAATAGCCTCACTGGTTTTATTTGGAATTCTGACCTTATAGTTCATGATATCGGAGGAGGAAATCTTCACACAAAACATGATGCATTGCTCTTCCTATCTAACAAA
>CAJJDL010000156.1 GCA_905182935.1 uncultured Nitrospinaceae bacterium
AATCAATTTTTCGAATGCGGTGATTATTACGGTCGGCTATATAAAGATTACCTTTATCAAAAACTAAACCTGCTGGAAAATTCAAAGAAGCCTCTAAAGCAGAGCCGCCATCGCCTGAATATCCTGCGATACCATTGCCAGCAATCGTGGTAATAATTCCACTGGGTGTAATTTTCCGAATTCGATTCTGAGAACGATGAGAAATAAAGATGTTACCCTTTTGATCAGTTGCTACGCCATCGACTCGTGTCAGTGGAACTAAATTACCTAATTTGCCATCTCCAATCGATGGATAAGGGTACTGATCTGCTCCCTGAACAGGTATAGACACGCACAATAAAATATATAAGCTTATAGCTATAGTTATTTTTCTATTAATAAACATTAAATTAAAAAATAGATATTTTAGTTTACCGAATAATAATTTGTATATTTCTATCCTTACTATGAGTAAAAATAGCCTTTGCTGTTTCAAGCCCTAAATTATTTTTCACCATGTCTAAAACCCCTAGCTTTGGAAAAGAATTTGACTTAATAAGCGCAACTGCACCTATATCCGAAATATTATTTTCTCCTAAATAGATAGCTCTCAGGTTAATGAAAGGTTTTGAACGAGATAAAATAAGTGCACCCGCATCGCCAATAGAATTACGAAATAAGTTTATAGTTTCAATTTTAGGGAAAATTTTGGGATCTGCCAAGTAACCAACCCCAATAGGGGTTACCATATTATCATTTAACATAAGAGTCTTTAATAATTTAAAATTTGGAGATGCCACCAATATTTCTAAGCTATCATCCCCTATTTCATTTTTCCAAATTTTAAGAACTTCAAGCCGCTTAATATAAGGCGATTCTGCCAGTGCCTTTAAACCTAGGTCACCTACCATATTTCCCCAAAGATCTAGTTGCTTAAGGTTCCTGGCATGAGGGGACCTAGTAAGTGCCTTTAGACCTTTATATTTTATCTTATTACCTTGCAAAAGAAGGGTTTCAACTGAAGTTAACAACTCCATTTCTGCTAATACTTTAGCCTCTCGCGGGCCAATATTAGTTCCACTAAGGTTTAATATTTTTTTATCTGCACTGAGCCTATCAAGTATCAATTGATCGAAAGATGACCCTGAATAGCAAAAGGTAGGAATTAGTAAAGCTATCAAGTTGAAACTCAAAAAGTTACTAAATAATAATAAGTGCTTTTTAAGGAAGGTCAATTGAGTTTCCATTTAAAATTAGACCTGCATGAGTAACTAGACTAACAAATATTTGAAGATCGTATACATTATTTTTGCTCCTGCCTTAAATGTCCCAGAAATAGTTCCGGTAATCTTTGATATTCCAATACGTTTCCTATAGTGAACAGGTATTTCTTCAATTCTCAAATTATTCTTTATAGCTTTTATTTGCATTTCAACAGTCCAACCAAAATCAGTATCGACCATATTTATTTGTTTCAGTGAATCAAAACGAATTGCTCGAAAAGGTCCAAGGTCAGTAAAGCGATAACCAAAAAAAATATAAATAAGGAATGTTGCCAACTTATTTCCATATCGCGCTTGTGGCAAAAGTGCCTCTCGACTTTCAGGGTAAATCATCCGACTACCCAACACAAAGTCAGCCCGGTTTTCTGTAATAGGTTTGATTAGTTGGTCAAGTTCTTCAGGATAGTCACTATAGTCTCCATCGACAAAAACAACGATGTCAGAATCACTAACTACAGAGATACCTCTAAGGCAAGCAGCCCCATAGCCACGACGTCTTTCTTCTACAACTGTAGCTCCATTTATGCGCGCTACCTCTGCCGTATTATCAGTTGATGCATTATTAACAACTATAATTTCTTTTAGTTTTTCTTTAGGTAGGTCGTTGAGAACGCGACCTATTGAATTCTCTTCATTATAAGCGGGAATGATGACTGATATAATGGGGGTCATAGGTAACTCCCCTTCAATTAATCTCGTTGATCGCCTGTTTGATTGAGCCTACAAACTCAGATAAACTTTTGGACCGTTGTGACGGATCAGAATTTTTTTCAATCAGGTTCACAATAGCACTGCCAACAATAACACCGTCCGAGACTCTAGCAGCATCACGTGCCGTTTCAGGAGTAGAGATACCAAATCCCACAAGCACTGGAATATTAGCTGCTTGTTTGATTAAGCTAACCTTATCAAACAGGTCCGCTGATAATTCAGTCCTTACACCAGTAGTTCCAGTTAGAGAAATGTAATAAATAAAGCCTCTAGCGCACTTCGCTACTATTTGCACACGCTCATCTGTGCTTGTCGGGGCCAATAGGTGAATCATATCAAGTCCTTGTTTCTCTGCTTTTACCGAAAATTCTATCGCTTCCTCTGGAGGAAGATCAGGGATAATAACACCA
Organism: uncultured Nitrospinaceae bacterium; assembly: GCA_905182935.1. Lineage (GTDB taxonomy): Bacteria > Nitrospinota > Nitrospinia > Nitrospinales > VA-1 > Nitromaritima. The sequence continues at coordinate 2,384 of CAJJDL010000156.1, forward strand.
TCCACTCCGGCTGAAACAACATCTTCTATAAACTGGTTTTCTCCGTACACAAAAACAGGATTAAAACTTGTCATTAATATAATAGGGAGGTTTCTATTTTTTCGAATAGTTTTGATTAAGGCAATAATTTTTTTCAATGTAGTGCCACTTTTAAGTGCCCGCAAAGCCGACGCCTGGATTACCGGTCCATCAGCCAACGGGTCAGAAAATGGAACTCCTAGTTCAATGATATCTGCGCCACTATCATCTATCACATTAAAAATATTCTTAGTTGACTCTATATCTGGGTCGCCTGCTGTAATCAAAGCTACAAGAGCCTTTCTATTTTCAACTTTTAATTTATCTAAACATTGTCCTATCCGAGTCACAAATTTATCCCCATGCGGTCTGCTACTTGGTTAACATCTTTATCTCCTCTTCCTGACAGGCAGACTACTATAATTTCTTCCTTTTTCATCTTTGGGGCCACCTTTGCAACGTGCGCTATCGCATGAGCTGTCTCTAATGCTGGAATAATTCCCTCTAGATTCGATAACAACTTAAATCCCTCTAATGCTTCATTATCAGTAATACTTTCATACTGAGTTCGCCCAGTTGATTTTAGATAACTATGTTCACATCCTACCCCAGGGTAATCAAGACCTGCAGAGATAGAGTGCGCCTCTTGAACTTGACCGTCTTCATCATGAAGAAGATAACTCATCATTCCATGTAGAACCCCTGGACTTCCATGGCTTAGCGTTGCTCCATGTTTCCCGGTTTCAACACCAAAGCCAGCAGCCTCAACACCCACAAGCTTAACTTTTTCATCTTGAATAAATGGATAGAAAAGCCCCATTGCATTGCTTCCACCACCTACACAGGCCACACACATATCAGGAGACCGTTTTTCAACCTCCATAATTTGTTCAATTGTCTCGTCTCCGATGATGCGTTGAAAGTTACGAACAACCATAGGATATGGATGCGGGCCAACTACTGAACCTATTATGTAATGCGTCGTCTCGACAGAGGTAATCCACTCTCGAATAGCTTCACTAGTAGCATCTTTTAAAGTTCGCGTACCAGCAGATACAGGAATCACTTGAGCTCCAAGAAGTTTCATCCTAAATACATTTAGAGACTGTCGCTTAATATCTTCCTCGCCCATAAAGATGTCACACTTCAAACCAAAAAGAGCTGCAGCGGTAGCTGTGGCAACTCCATGCTGCCCGGCGCCAGTTTCAGCAATTACTCGTTTTTTCCCCATACGAACGGTTAATAGGGCGCTTCCAATGGTATTATTTATCTTATGTGCACCAGTATGGTTAAGGTCTTCTCGTTTTAAATATACTTTTGCACCACCAAAGTGTTTTGTCAGTCGCTCAGCAAAATATAATGGGGTCGGTCGCCCCACATATTTATTAAGATAATACTTTAGATCTTGTTGAAACTTTGGATCATCACGTGCTTCATTATATAATTTTTCTAAAGATTCCAAGGCCGGCATCAATGTCTCAATCACATACTTCCCGCCGAACTTACCAAAATGCCCCCTTGCATCCGGTAAATTAATATTTTTAGTTTTATTGTCCATAAACAGTCTCTATATATTTTTTACTACTATTTAAGAAAAAAGAGGCTCAAAATTATTAAACTAGCTTTTGTATTTATATAATTATATTAAAACCTACGAACTGATTTAATAAACTCTCTTATTTTCTCATGGTCTTTTATTCCAGGAGAGTTTTCAACCCCGGAGCAAACATCAACACCATATGGTTTCACTCGATGAATAGCTGTAAAAACATTATACGGGTTTAATCCCCCCGCAAGAATAACAGGGCCTTGTTTTTTTACCCTTAGTGCCAGATTCCAGTCAAATACTTGTCCAGTACCACCCTTACTTCCATCATTATACGAATCAAGTAAAAATCCACTAACATCATAAGAAGATATACTTTTCAGTGAATCCGCATTTTTTACCCTAAATGCTTTAATAACCTTTCGTTTAACACGTCGACATAAGGCTGGCGACTCTTCCCCGTGAAGTTGAATTGAGTTTAATTTACATTGTTCTGCTATACGATTTATTTTGTCGGATGTCTCATTCACAAAAACACCAACCGTTTCAATAAATGGCGGCAACTGCAAAATAATCTCTTTAGCTTCTTTTTGAGATATATTTCGTGGACTCATTTTATAAAAAATAAAGCCAATTGCATCTGCACCACTCTCAACAGCAAGAAAAGCATCTTTGAGACTGGTCGTACCACATATTTTTACTTTAATTCTTGGCTGAAATTTTTCTATCACCTATAAATTCCTTTAATTTTTTACCAATATCCTCTGAAGTCATTAAACTTTCACCAACCAAAAATGAATGAGCTCCAAGTTCTTCAAACTCATCAATCTCTCCCCTGGAATGAATACCACTTTCGCAAATTATTAAACTACCAGCTACTTGAAGAGCCATAGGAACCAAGCGTCTTGAAATATCAAGATCAGTTTTTCCAGTGGTTAAGTCTCTATTGTTAATGCCGAGAATAGAAGCACCTGCCTCAACAGCTTTTTCCATGTCTTTTTCATTATGGGTTTCGACAAGTGCAGGCAAACCTAATTCATCTCCAAGTAACAAAAGGTCAGCTAAGTGATTTTTATCCAACCAGGTTGCTATAAGAAGAAAAAAGTCTGCACCAAAAGCCTTAGCTTCGTATACCTGATAATCATCGAAAATAAAATCTTTACGCAACAAAGGTATATCAACGTGCATCCTCGCTTTTTCTAATATCTCAAGACTCCCACCAAAATGAGTGGACTCTGTCAAAATAGATAAAGCCACAGCTCCATTATCAGCATAAGTTTTTGCTATGTTTATAGGGTCAGCATTTTTCAGAAGATCCCCTTTAAAAGGAGTACGAAGCTTGACTTCGGCAATAATAGATGAGCCAGCATTTGATTGAAGAAGTTTTTTAACATCGCGGACTTTAAAAATACTATTAGCGATTTTAGTTTTAATATCCTGAACGGAAAGTTTACGTTTTACAGTTACTAGCTCAACTTTCTTATCCAAAAAAATTTTATCAAGTATATTAGACATTATTAAATAATAATAAAAACAACTAACTACGATTTATAAAACCTACAGATTAACTATAGCTTCGATGGCAAAGATCATTGAGTTTTTTTTCAGCTAAACCGCTATCTATAGAGTGCCGAGAGAGAACCATTGCTTCTTTTAATTTTTCTGCCCTTCCTCCAGCAACTATAGCAGCTGAAGCATTCATTAAAACAATATCTCGCTGTGGTCCCAATACTCCCGATAAAATACTTCTTATGATACCTGCATTTTCCTCTGGTGACCCTCCTTCAAGGTCTTTAGACTTACAAGCAATTAAACCAAAGCTAGCAGGTTCTAAAATGTATTCATTTACCTTGCCATTTAACAACTCACAAACTTTGGTCGTACCTGTAAGGGTAATTTCATCTAATCCGTCATCCCCATGAACAACAAAAGCATGTTTAGTTCCTAGAAGATTTAATACGTCAGCAATTTGCTTCAATCTATTAGCATCATAAACCCCTATTACCTGAGCATGCGCCCCTGCAGGGTTGGTCAATGGACCCAATAAATTAAAAATAGTTCGAAACCCAAGTTCCTTCCTTACTTCTCCAGCATGTTTCATAGCTCTATGCATTAGTGGTGCAAAGAGAAAACCAATTCCTATATCATCAATACATTTTTCAACCGTTAGTTTATCTGCTTCGATATTAACGCCAAGAAATTTTAATACATCAGCACTACCCGAACGACTGGAAACGGCTCTATTCCCGTGTTTTGCAACTGTCAGGCCACAACCAGCCACAACAAAGGCAGCCGCTGTGGATATGTTAAACGTATTAGCACTATCTCCTCCCGTTCCACATGTATCTACTACATAATCAGCCTTTACCTTGATCTTTTCTGATTTATCTCGCATAACAATTGCTGCACCAAGAATCTCTTCCATGCTTTCCTCTTTAACACGAAGAGCCGTAAGAAAAGCAGCTAATAGGACCCTTTCAGCTTGACCCTCCATAATTTGAGTCATCACTGAAATCATTTCATCTTTTTCCAGATCTCTCTTATCTATAATTTTAATTAAAGCTTCCTGAATTCTCATAAAAAAATGACTTAAAAGTATGTTTAGTTCTTAGGCATTTTAATAAAATTTCCCAACAAATCTTTACCACTAGTAGTTAAAATAGACTCTGGATGAAACTGCACTCCTTCAATAAATTTTGTTTTATGTCTTATTCCCATGATTTCTCCATCATCGCTCGTTGCAGTAATTTCAAACTCATCAGGAACAGTATTTTTATCTAACACTAAAGAGTGATACCGCGTTGCTTGAAATGGGTTGGGCAATCCATTAAATAAGTTTTTATTATCATGTTTAACCATTGATGTTTTCCCATGCATTAGTTTTTTGGCTTTTATAATTTTTCCACCAAAAGCACTAGCAATAGACTGATGGCCTAGGCAAACGCCTAAAAGAGGAACCTCTCCAGAAAAGTGATGCACTATCTCAATAGAAATACCGGCTTTCTCTGGGGTACAAGGTCCAGGTGATATTACAATTCTTTCAGGTTTTAGTTGTTTTATTTCTTTAATAGTTATCTTATCGTTTCTATACACAACAACATTCGCGCCCAACTCTCCTAGATATTGAACTAAGTTATAGGTAAATGAATCATAATTATCGATCATTAATATCATTAAATGAGCCCCTTTTCGGACAATTCAATTGCTTTGAGAAGTGCCCTCCCCTTACTCATAGTTTCTTCAAATTCATTTTCAGGTATCGAATCTGCTACAATCCCGGCACCAACACCCAAATAGGCTGTGTCACCTTTAACCAAAAGAGTTCGAATGGCAATAGCTGTATCCATATTACCGTTAAAACTTATATAACCAACAGCTCCTCCGTAAAGGCCTCGCCTTGTTGGCTCCAATTCTTCAATAATTTCCATAGCTCTTACCTTGGGCGCCCCAGATAGAGTGCCTGCTGGAAAAGTGGCTGCTAAAACATCATAACTATCTAAACCTTTTTTCAGTTTACCCTCCACATTAGAAACAATATGCATAACATGGGAGTATCGTTCAATTGTGAACTTTTCATTAACAACCACTGAACTAATTTTCGCTACACGACCAAGATCATTACGCCCGAGATCTACCAACATTATATGTTCGGCCAATTCTTTTTCATCACTAAGAAGTTCCTTTTCCAAAGATCGATCCTCTTCTTCAGATTTGCCTCGTTTGCGTGTTCCAGCTATTGGCCTCACTTCTATCTTCTCATCCTCCAAACGAACCAAAATCTCAGGAGAAGAACCAACAATTTTCAAGTCTCCAAATTTTAGATAGTACATATAAGGAGATGGGTTGATCGATCTTAATGCCCGATATATAGTAAATGGATCTTTAGTGATTTTAAATTTTAGTCTCTGAGATAACACCACCTGTATGGCGTCACCTTCATGAATATAATTTTTTATTTTCCGAACAGAATCTAAAAAATTTTCTTTCTTAAAGTTAGATTCAATCGTTGTTATATTTTCTAAATCCTCTAACTCTTTATTGTGCAAGTTAACAGGCAGGTTAGTTCTTAGTTTTTCTTCAATCGCTTGGATATTTTTTATCGCTTGTCTATATGATTCTTCAACATTTTTATTATCTATATGTGCATTAGACACAATTTTTATTGTTTGAGCGACATTGTCAAATATCAGCAAAGTATCGGTAATTACAAACCTTGCATCTGGAACTTCAAGATCATCCTCGGTTTCCTGTGGCAAATCTTCAAACGAACGAACCATGTCATAGCCAATAAACCCAACTGCTCCACCAGAAAAACGAGGTAAACCTTCATCTTCAACAGGTTTATATTTAGCTAAAACTTCTTTAAGCTTAATCAGTGGATTACCTTCTTTAACTAAAATCGACTTTATTTGACCTTTATTGTTTATTGTAACTTTATTATCTTTAATATTTATTATGATCGATGGATCAAATCCAAGAAAACAATATCTAGCCCATTTTTCTCCACCTTCGACGCTTTCAAGCAAAAAAGAATAATCCCCTCCACTCATTTTCATGTACGCAGAAACAGGCGTATCTAAATCAGCAAGAATCTCCTTATATACAGGAATCAAATTACCCTTCTTCGACTTTTCTTTAAATTCTTTGAGCGTAGGTTTAAACATAATAATTCAAGAACAGTATTTTTTATTAAAAAATTCTAATTAGATCAAATAACTAATTTTAATAT
>CAJJDL010000157.1 GCA_905182935.1 uncultured Nitrospinaceae bacterium
GTTTTTCAACCTCTTTTGATTGGAGCATCTATAGGATTAGGAATTTTTGATATTTGGATGGATATGAGAAAAGTTAGAATAAATTCGGTGGAAGTAACCGGGTAAAGAAATATTTTTGTTTTAGTTGATACTAGGAGGGGGTAATATAGAGTTATGAAATTATTGCTGAAAGAAGATGTTCATGGATTAGGTGTTTGTGGTGATGAAGTTGATGTTAAGGATGGATATGGAAAAAATTTTCTTGTTCCCAAAGGTCAGGCTATTGCAGCGACGCCTAAAAATCTTAAACAGTTTAATCATCAAAAAAGTATTATTCAGGGTCGACTTAAAAAAGTCAAAATAGCTGCAGAGGCTCAAGCTCAGGAAATTGAAAAAGTGACTTGTCTTTTTAAGAAGAAATCAGGAGAAAATGGTAAAATTTTTGGAGCTGTAACTGCTCAAGAAATTTCTGAAAAACTTAGAGGTTATGGAATCGAATTGGATCGTAGAAAATTACAACTTAAAGAGCCGATTAAATCTTTAGGGGATTTTAATGTTTCGGTTAAGCTTCACCCTGAAGTAATAGCTTCAGTGAAAATTACCGTAGCACAAGATGAGGTTGCTGTAGTCGAACCAACCGAACCACCCGAATCAGCCAAAAAAGAAACCGCTTCTTAATTAATTCTTTTGTAGAAGGTTTAGAGGATGGCCCAAGCTGTTAGCCAAATTTCTTTGGATAAGCTTCCTCCTTATAATTTGGAGGCAGAACAAAGTGTTTTAGGTGCTTGTTTCAAAGCGGATGATGCTTTGTCTAAGGCATTAGAGATTCTATCCGAAGAAGACTTTTATCGGGCCTCTCACCAAGCAGTTTTCCGAAATATGAGGGCATTATTCGAGGCTAATGAGCCTGTTGAAATGCTTATCCTTGTAGATCTGATGCGGCAAAATAATGAGCTCGAGCTGGCTGGTGGAATTGTTTACCTTAGCCAGTTGGAAGATTTTGTGCCGACTGCGACTGCAATTACCCACCATGCTAAAATTGTCCGCGAAAAAAAAATACTACGAGACTTGATTTCTACTGCAACGGAAATAGTAACGAATAGCTATAATGAGTCTGATGATGTTGAAGAGATACTTGATTTAGCAGAGAAATCAATATTTGCGATTTCTGAAAAACGAACCCGCCGTAGCTTTTATTCACTTAACGAAGTTGTTAAGGATAATTTTAAATCTATAGAAAAGCTCATCGGGCAACCTGGTATGGTAACTGGTGTTCCTACAGGTTTTACCGATTTTGATCATAAGACATCGGGGCTTCAACCTTCTGATTTGATCATTATTGCGGCTCGACCAAGTATGGGTAAAACCAGTTTTGCTCTCGACATTGCTCGCCATGCATCCTTGCATGCTAATATTGCTACAGCAATGTTTAGTCTGGAGATGTCGAAAGACCAATTAGGAATGCGGATGTTGTGCGCTGAGGCCAGAGTTAATTCAAGTAAACTTAGAACTGGTTACTTAGCGAGTAGTGATTGGCCTAGACTATCTCATGCAGGTGAAATGCTCTCCAATGCAAAAATGTTTATTGATGATTCTCCGGCTTTATCTTCTTTGGATGTGAGGGCTAGATCTCGTCGACTTGCAGCAGAACAACCCTTGGGATTAATCATTATTGATTACCTACAGCTAATGCAAAGCCGTGGTAAAACTGAAAGTCGCCAACAAGAGGTTTCTGAAATTTCTCGTAGTCTAAAAAGTTTAGCTAAGGAGATTAATGTACCTATCGTAGCTTTATCCCAGTTAAGTCGAGCCGTTGAAAGCCGACCTGACAAGCGACCAATGCTTTCTGATTTACGTGAATCGGGTTCAATAGAGCAGGATGCCGATGTCGTGGCTTTCATATATCGTGATGAGGTGTATAATCAAGAAACGCCCGATCAAGGGATTGCAGAAATATTGATTCGTAAACAACGTAATGGTCCCATCGGCGATATTAAACTACAGTTTGAAAATCAATACACAAGATTCTATAACCTCTCTCCAGACGAAGAAGGCGTTCACAGCGAAAAAGATGGCCCTCCTAGTTATTAATTAATATTTACAATCAAGTTAAATGTGTATATCTAAATTATCTTGCCTTCGGCTTTTTTTTAAGCACTGTATGTGGCTGATAATTGTTATATCTTTGTCATTTTCTTCATTAGCTCATTCGCAACCATCAAAACATTTTGACCCATCATTTTTGTCGCCTCTTGAAAGAGGGAATTTTTTACTTAAGCAATCTCTTTATGATGAAGCATTAAAAGTATACCAATCTCTAATTGCTGATAAAATTGGTGGTGAGTATGCTTTTCGAGGTTTGGTTCAAGCCTATAGGGGGAAAGGTGATCTGGATGCAGCCAAAATCTGGGTTGATAAATTTTTATTAGATAATCCAAATTCAAGTTCTGCATTATATGCGACAGGGTATATTTATTACTTAAGGAAAGATATGGGCAAGGCGGATAATTTTTTAAACCAAGCATTAGAATCCGACTCTAACAATGCTTTAGCATTAAATAATATTGGCGCAGTCTTGCTAAGTCAAAAATTATATACTCAAGCTTTAAGTAAGGTACAAGAAGCAATTCGTGTCAATCCGAAAGAATTAATGTTCTTTGATAACTTAAGGAGAGTATATAAAAAAATGGGAGATCCTAGTTTGATTGTTGCAGATTATAATTATTACTTAGAGCAGGGAGGGCCATTTGAGCTAATTAAAAACTATGGTTTGGCTGCTAGTAAAAATATCCGACAAAATAGTTTCAGATTATATAGTGAAGGAC
>CAJJDL010000158.1 GCA_905182935.1 uncultured Nitrospinaceae bacterium
AAAGTTGAGACCGGAACAACTCGGCAGATATTAAAAGAATACGGAATGGATTCAGCCTCTCTTCTTGATCGAGATTTTGACATGGCCCTAGCGCAACTAGATATTCAAGTCGCGCCAGAAGGAATCAACCGAACCGAACTCGGTCGAAATATATTTGAGGAATTCTTAGAATCTCCTATAAAGAAACGTGACTGGGGGAAAATCATAGAAGAAGATAGAAAAGAAAACGAAAAAACTTTTGGGCAAAAGTAGACCCATGCCACACTCAAAAAAATAATTAAGGCTTACCTTTTTAATTTACACGCTTAAAGTTTAATCCTTCCCGAACAATTCGATCCTGTAAAATTTTTGCCTGCCTATTAGAACATTTTAAGTTATTCATCAAAATAGAAAATGCAAAACGCTCTCCATCAGAAGATTGGAAGTAACCAGACAATGCGCTAACAAAGTTCAATGTCCCAGTTTTTACTCTCGCACGCTCTGCCCCGCTTTGCCCTTTCATTCTTTTTATGACATTACCGTCTTGTCCCATCACTCCCAATGCAGAAATAAATTCTGGAAAATTTCCAAAATCTGAGTACATATCTTGAAAAATAGATACGATTTGATCTGGGCTCAATCGATTTCCCCTTGATAAACCAGAACCATCCAAAATGGAATACCCATCAGATTTATATTGTAACTCCTGCAGATATTCATTCATAGCCCGCAAACCTTTTTCAGTAGTACCTGGTTGACCATAAATCTCTGCCCCAACAGTTTTTAATATTTGTTCAGCCACAAAGTTATTACTAAATTTATTTAAGCCTCTCAGAATTAATGAAAGAGGCATCGATCCATGGGTAGATAATTCATAGGCCCCCTCGGGAATCGAACCAATTCTAACTTTGCCTGTTACCTTAATCCCCGCTCGTCGAAGAAACTCCTTAAAAACCTTTGCAGCATAATATGCAGGTTTAGTTATATTTAAGTAGTACGTCTCTCGAGGATGGTTCGCTGAAATAACACCCGAAATGTTGATTTTATTGAAGTCACCCCGGTCAACGCGATTAACAATTAAACGACTACGTTGAGACTTCGACACCGTTTTCGCTCGATTACCCACCTGAATAAAATCAATATCTGGATCAACCACTACCCGAGGGTTATCTCCTAACTTTTCACCAGGAAAAACATGAACGGCAACTGTGTTAAAATTAAATGACAAAGCATTCAATGGAGCATTATAGGCTTCTACACCTGCTTTTTTCCAGGTTTTGATACGAAGACTATTATCAAAAAATGAACTATCGGCGACAATGTCTCCATCAATATTATTAAGGGTAAGGGCTTTTAGTTCGTTTACCAAAAGCCACATTTGCTCACTTACAAGGCTGGGGTCACCAAATCCTTTGATATAAAGATCATTTTTAAGAACTCCGCCTATCATAGGTGAAGTGGCATACAAACTAGTTTTAAACTGGTATTGCGACCCCAATCGTTTTAGAGCCACTGCGGTTGTTAAAACTTTTACATTTGAAGCTGGCGCATATAAACGATCACTACGAACGGAATATAAGGTTTCATCTCTTTCCAGTGAATGAATTTTTATACCAAATTTTTTTTTCCTCAAACAGGAATTATCTAAAATACCGTCTATGGTATTTGAGAAAACAGATTCAGCACGGAGTGGCTCCTGAGCATAAGCCTTTAATGGCGATATCCAGACAACTGAAAGAAGAAAAATAACAAAATTTATTTTTATCTTGCAAAACATTTTAAACATCGAAAATATTAACGCCTTACTTAAAATAATACAAATTAAACTTAAAGTTTAGAAAACTCTAATTAAACAAACCTAAACCAAATAGAAATATAATCTGACATCATCCTTTATTACTGTATATTGATCGTAGTGGAGAATATTTTGGGATGGTAAATGGATTTTAATCACATTAAATACGGAATAGTGTTAGCGTTGCTGTCCATTCTTTTTGGAGGTTTACTTGGCCTCAGCTTTGGTTGCTGTGAAGACAGCATTAAATCATTACTTAAAGAAAAAGCAGCCAACGTACTCAACGAAAAATATGATGGCAAACAAGAACTTGCAGATAAAGTTGTTAAAAAATCTTGGATTTATATCAAACGAGCTCACTTTCACTCCCAAACAATGGGCATTATTGCGGTAGTATTTTCCTTGCTTGTGACCTGGCTAAAATTTCCACCGAAACTTCAATTTGGAATATCCTTTCTAAGTGGTTTTGGTAGTTTGGGTTATGGTTTTTTTTGGTTATCTGCCGCTCTTCTCGCACCTGGATTAGGATCTACAGGAGCTGCAAAAGAATCTGTTGAGCTATTAGCGCAAGGTTCAGCAGGACCATTTTTTATTGCCAGTGTGGCATTATTTGGTTTCTTAATTTACAAAATGTTTATTAAAAAAACACCTACTTAATATTAATCCATTTGAAATTGCGATTTCCTATCATAATTATTAATCTTATTATATTAAAAGTTACCCATGAAATATGACCTCTTAGCAATTGGCAATGCACTTGTTGACATAGAAGTTCGAGTTGACGATGAATTCATAGAAAAGAACTCTTTGACTAAAGGAGGGATGACTCTATCAAGTGTCGAAAGTCAGCAAATGATTCTAAACTCTCTCAAAAAATTTTCCACAAAAATGTCATCAGGGGGATCTGCAGCTAACACAGTCCATGGGTTCAGCGTTCTTGGAGGAAAAACTTACTATTTAGGGCGAGTCGCTGATGACTTTCATGGCCAGCACTACGCCAACGATATGCAGTCCTGTGGAGTAGCATTTTCTAAAACTCGCAACGGGACAAGCAATACCGGAACTTGTGTCGTTTTGGTAACACCTGATAGCGAACGCACTATGCTCACACACCTTGGAGCATCATCTTCATTAAATCCGGATAATGTTGAGGAGAAAATTATAGAGGACTCTGGCATGGTATATATCGAAGGGTACCTATGGACAAGTGAAGAAACACGCAACGCAGCTGAAAAATTAGCTACCATCGCAAAAAATAACAAGACCCCTGTTGCATTCACATTAAGTGATGCCTTCGTAGTTAATAGTTTCAAAGATCAAATTATAAAGTTTATTCGGTCTAGCGTCGATATTCTATTCTGCAATGATGTGGAAGCCAAGGCTATGGCAGGAACTGACGACATACAAGAAGCATTTGAAGTTTTAAAAAAAATGGTAAACACTGTATTTGTTACTAGAGGCCGAGATGGTTCATGGGCATCAAGCCCGACAGAAGAGAAAGTTACAGTGGGTGTATTCCCAACCAATGCTATCGACACAACCGGAGCTGGCGACTTATTTGCAGCAGGAGCACTTTACGGGATCGCTAAAAACTATAACCTAAAAGAATCCGCTATAATCGGATCCTATTGTGCATCGGAAGTTGTCTCACATATGGGTGGACGCATGCCGATAGAATCAGGCGATGACGTAAATAATATTATTAAGAAATACCAAGGTTTGTAAATAAAATCATCCCACTCCTTATGAATCATTATGGTGCTTTTTGAGTACGGTGATATGAAATCCATATGTCGCAGTGCCCTTTAGCGAAAGCTTCAAACCCCATCAATCGTTTTTTCCATTCAGGCTTTAAAATTTTATAACACTCTTCCGCTACAGTATCTAGATATTCACCAAACAAATGCTCTACGTCTTTTGTTTTTGATTTTTTTCGCACATCAACAAATGACACCCTCTTAATAGCTTTAATGCTGGCTTTTCTTGATGCATAGTAATAAGCAAGGACTTCCTGCATCTCCTCTCTCGTTCCAGGACGATTAAGGTGTCCGGCAACATAAATATCAAAATCAAGTTTAAGAGCTTTTTCAATACCTTTAATTTGACTAACAATATCTATAGTATAAGCAAAGTTTTTAAATGGAACTGATTTTGGCGTAACTGCATCCACATACATCATAATTTTGCGCGAAGGAATATATATTATGGTATTACCCTTTCCATGACCCTCGCCCGGGTAAATCAATTCGATAGAAATACCACCTACTGAAAGGCTATAGTTTGTTCCAAAATTAATATGAGGGATAGGACGGTTTTTATCTTTATATTTTTTAAGAGCTTTTCCAGTCTCTATTTGTGCAACAATCTGTACTCCATTACCTTCAAAAAGATATGCATCGCCGATATGATCAATATGCGGGTGGGAGTAAATCATAAATTTAACAGGTTGAGTAGTAACCTCGCTAATAGCTTTCTTAAGAAGCTTCCCCTTACCTTTCATAGGGTCGGTAATAACTACACCCTCTCGTGTAACAATAAATAGATTGTTGTATACTCCCGTTGAGAAAAAATAAACTTCTGGTGCAATTTTTTTTACAAAATAGCCCTTTTCCCCTAAAGATGGGACTGATTCATAGTAACCATCAGGCTCAAATTTATTGACTTGAGACGGCTTGAATTTAGCAACACATCCCGAAAAAAAACACACTAAGAACACAAGTAATAAAAATATTGAGACCTTCGAACAACGAAAACTTAGCGCTAAAAATATATCTTTTTTTAAGCTCATTTGATTTTTTTTGAAATAAAAAATAGGCATTCGATTTTACAATAAATATATTTCAGAAATTTAATTTCTTAAGCAACCTGTAAATTAAGCCTAA
>CAJJDL010000159.1 GCA_905182935.1 uncultured Nitrospinaceae bacterium
TGTTGCTCCCAGATTATCGGAATTAGAAATAAAGAGATATTCTCTGCCCTCTTTTAATAGGTCATCAATATAACCTTTATCAAATAGACAAGAATATAAATCTCCATGCCCTGGCGGATACCAAGCATCAAGATTAAACTTCAAAGGATCAAGAAATCCACTGTCGTCATCTAATAACCTTGGATACCAGTTTTGGCAAAAAGATATTACTTTAGTTGCTCCCATAGATAAGCCAACAATACGATCTGTAATGCTATGAGTACGAAAACTATTCATAAGCATAAGAGGCACATCCGATTGAAATTTATTGTTAAGTCCAATCATCTGCTCAATAATAAGGTCAAGAAATGTTTTTTTTCCCCTGACTATAATTGCCGACTTTGGGCCCTGGCAATTCATACTAGTACCAAGACCACCATTAAGTTTGCAGACTGTCAACCTGGCGAGGGAATCCGCTAAAGACTCTTTATCAGGAATAGGAAGGGATGAATATTGAAGAATTTTCCCTTCGTCAGGGTTTCGAAGAAATTTCCAACGCCCTATTATTTCACGCTCCGAATGGAGTTTATTATATAGTTGAGCATACCCTTTAAAATTGACATCTGTCATTTTAAAAGATTTAAGAGCTTCTCTAAGTTGATCAATATTCATAAATTTTCAAGCCTATTAGTCAATAAATCATATGCTAGAATTGGAGATCTAGAGTTAATTTTTATCAACTCCATTATCTCAATGAGCATGATTATACTAATATTAAAATCTTAATGTGATTACATTTTTAACAATTTGGCAAAATAAATAGTACTTGAAGATCTTCTATCATAATATTTATAGGGGGAACATATAACTTTGTTATATTTTAAAGAGAATATCTATATACCAACAACAGAAATATTTGACCAAAATGATCCAGAACCTTTTTTCGATCCCTACAATTTTATAATTCAAGCTCTAGTAGGCGACCGAGATATTTTTTATGGTCTAAAACAAGAAAGTCAGGGAAAGCTAATAGAGAGGATTACAGTTCTTTTTCCTCATGCGTCAAATTATGGAGGAGTCGATATATTAAATGATATTTCAAAAAGACTACTAGAAGGCATTGTTGAGCCCATTATATGGTATAAAATGAACGCCTATCAACATTGTTACCTTTACGACAGTTTAGCCGCTGTTGTAGAAGATTACAGCTACTCCGACTTAGAGCAACGCATAAAAACCTACCCTGAAATGATGGGTACAGACATTGATTTTAATGAATTTTTAAATAAGTACTTCTTCAACACTGCTTTTCTAATCAACTCTGACCGGTTTAATGAAATGGGTGCAGTGGAAAAGTCACAACAAGGTTTTAATGATCCTTGCCTCTTTGGAGTAATAAATGGACTCACTCCAACTAAAGATGAAATACAATTAAAACAATTAGAAAATAACCCATTTAAAAAAAATAACACCGATAATTACCGGTAAAACTCTATTTATTTAACTCACGTTTAATACAAGCAATTAATCTATCGTCAAAAGGATCACAATCACTTGAAAAATGACCAGCAACACATCCATTTTTCCCAATAATAAATTTATGAAAATTCCAGGTCACTTCTCCAACAAGGGGAAACCTTTTTTCTTTAAACCAGAATTGAATAAGTGTGAAAATTTGAAATAATTTTGCTTTCAGCTTGCGAGGCCTAACAACTGGGAAATTTAGATTCTCTAAATAATCAAACAAGGCAGAAGGACTCTCTCCTCTAATTTTAATTTTTTCATGCACCTCGAAACTAATACCATAATTTATGTTACAAAAATCGCGTATTTCCATCTCCGAACCTGGCTCTTGACCAGAAAAATCGTTGCAGGGAAAAGCAAGAATAGATAGCCCTTTTGCAGAGAACTCGAGATGCAACAACTGAAGCTCTTTGTATTGAGGCGTGAAACCGCAAAGCGAAGCGACATTTACTATTAAAAGAACATGGCCTTCATATCTCGAAATATCAAGATCGATACCTTCTAGACTCTTAATAGAAAAATCGTAAATTTTCAAAGTCAAATTTTGGGTACAATTAATATGTGAAAATAAAAAACAAAACACCAACAAAGCTTTTCAAGATCAACTTTTATAGTATAATATTATTGTTATTAATATAAATAATATTTTAAATGTTAATTTTTAAAAATAACATATACGATCGACATGAATTTGGCCTAAGCCAATATTCAAAAACTCAGGATATTGAATATGATGAGTCATTCAACCCATTAAACCTACTATCCGCTGCGCTAGAAGAAGAAAAGGATGTCCTTGATTTTTTAAAACGCCAACCTATTGAATATTGGTCAGAAGATTCAAAAAATTTTTATCCCCAATCGCATAAATCTGGCAATCAATTAATTTTTCATAATTTACTTAATGCCCTTAAAAAAGGACTCGACGACCGTGATACGTGGTACGAAATGAATACTTACCATTTCTGTTTTATATATGATTTGTTAGCTCGTTTTACCTTTAATTATAATCATGACAATACTGAAGGACGTCTCAATTTATTACCAGAAATAAAGGGGAAACCCCTCCAAATTGGATCGTTCATAAAAGACTATTTTTTTAATACTGTTTTCCTTATAAATGAAGATAAATATAATTCTCTTTCACGTGATGAAAAATCAGAAATGGGTTACGAGTGCCCCTGTCAATTTGCAGTCATAAACGGTTTAGCTCCTACTAAAAAAGAAATGGAACTAAAATTATTTCAAGGTTATCCCTATTCTATTTACGTATAACAACAATCCCTTCAAGAAGATAAACTATCTCCACAATAAATTAGTATAATTACCCAAAAAAATTAAATGAAAAAAGTTTTAACCTTCAAAGAAATGCAGGAAATTGATGCGATAGCTGCAAGTCATTATGATATTGATGGATTAAAGCTTATGAAGAATGCTGGTAAAGGTATTGTGAGTCAAATAAAAAGAAGATTTGATGATTTTATTAATAAACGAATTCTTATTTTTTGCGGTAAAGGTAATAACGGAGGCGACGGGTTTGTCGCAGCTTGCTTATTTTTTAATATGGGAGTTTCTGTTAAAGTTATTTTGCTTGAAAAACTAATTAACCTCAAAGGTAATACCTCTATAAATGCTAAGTTAGCTTTCAATTTAGGCGTTAATATAGTCGAGATCGAAGAGGTGCAAAGTGACTTGCTACAATATAACTTGGGCAGTTGCGACATTATAATTGATGCCTTACTAGGAACTGGCCTAACTCGACCAGTCGAGGGAATCTATAAACAAGTGATTGAACAGATCAATCAATCACAAAAATTTGTAGTATCTGTCGATATTCCATCTGGACTTGATTCTGATACAGGCCTATTGAAAGGTGTCTTTATTCTCGCTGATCTAACCATAGGTTTAGCACTACCAAAACGTAGCCATCTACTGTTTCCATCTGCTGGTTTGATAGGAGAACTTCAAATAGTTGATATCGGTATTACCAAAAATATAATTGACTCACAAAACTTAGAACTTCAAGTAACTGAGGAGGCTGATCTTAGAAATTGGTTTCAAAAACGATCAGCCGATAGCCATAAAGGAAGCTATGGCCATGTTCTTGTGATTGCCGGTTCTAGAGGTAAAGGGGGAGCAGCTGGACTAACATCGCTAGCCGCTCTTCGTATGGGGTGCGGTCTGGTTACACTTGCTCTACCCGAGAGTTGTCAAAAAACACTAGAGTTTCACCCT
>CAJJDL010000160.1 GCA_905182935.1 uncultured Nitrospinaceae bacterium
TCAACCAGAATATTTAAGTTTTGAACAGCTTGTGCTGTTTTTGGACCAATTGCATATACCCGAACGCCTTTGAGTTCGCGGATATCTTTATTTTTTTTTTTTTTTCGTTGGGAAAAATAATATACCGCATTTACACTAGTGAATATTAGCCCGTCATAATCCGATAATATTTGAAGAGACTTATCTAGCGGTCCCCAATCTGAAGGAGCAACAGTTTTAATTGATGAGTGAATAAAAATTTCAGCTCCGCGTTCTTCGAGCATATGAATGAATGACTCAGCTTGCGATTCGGCCCGAGTTATCACAAATGTTTTTCCAAATAGAGGTAGAGTCTCATACCAGTCGGTGGCAGGTTTTAGATTTACTACTTCACCAATAATGGTCAGGGTCGGAGGTTTTATTTTTTCTTTCATCGCGATCTCGACTATTGTGTCTAGGGTGCCAGTCCAGGTTTTTTGACGGGATGTAGTACCCCATTGAATTACCGCGACAGGAGTACTTGGTTTTTTTTTAAATTTAATAAGTTGCTCAACAATTCTTGGAAGTTTGCGTGCGCCCATGAGAAAAACCAGCGTTCCCGAACGGGCAGAAATTTTTTCCCAATCAATTTTTAAATGTTCAGATCCAGATTCGTTGCTTCCTGTAATGATTGAAACAGTTGATGCGTGGTCACGGTGGGTTAGTGGGATGCCTGCATATGCTGAGACCCCTACTGCGGAAGGGATTCCAGGGACAACTGTAAAACGAATACCCGCTTTCTTAAGAGCTTGGATTTCTTCACCTCCACGACCAAATATAAATGGGTCTCCTCCTTTTAAGCGTACAACAATTTTTCCTGCAAGAGCATGCTTGATTAGTAGTTTATTTATTTCACTTTGAGTAAGTACAGTGTGGCCTTCTTTTTTGCCAACATATATAAGGTCTGCCGAGTCAGTGGTAAAACGCATCATATTTGCGTTGACCAGGTGGTCATAGATAACTACATTTGCTCGCATTAACCAATCTTTTCCTTTTATAGTGAGAAGTCCCACGTCACCCGGGCCAGCACCTACCAAAATAACATGTCCCTTCTCTGAGTCAGATTTTGTCATTACATGCATAGATATAATTAGATAGTCTCGCGAAGTCTTCAATTGATAATGTTTCGCCTCTGCGATTAAGGTCTATCCCAGCTAATTCTATTTTTCCATTTAGATTTTGAAATAAGTTATCCCATTCGGTAAGATTGTTTTTAAGCATTTTTCGCTTATGTAAAAACGATGCATTCACCACCGAAAAGAATGTCTTTAGATTGTCAACTTTTGCTCTGGGGTTTTCTAATGGAGTCAACTTAATAACGGATGAGTCAATTTTTGGTTTTGGAGAAAAAGACTCTTTGCCTACTTCCATAAGTCGTTCCACTTCACAATAAAACTGGATAAAAATAGATAGCGACCCATAATTACGAGTTCCTGGGATTGCAACTAAGCGATCAACAACTTCTTTTTGTAACATTACTGTGATACTCGTGAATTGTTTTCTGTAGTGAATAAGACGTTTTAGAATATGTGTTGCAGCATAGTAGGGTAAATTTGAAATGACCTGATATTGATTCATTAATTTACTATAGTCATACTTTATTGCATCTGATTGAATAAGTTTAAATTTTTTTTCTTTTTCAAATCGACTTGTTAGCTCTAAACAAAGTTTAGGATCTATTTCAATAGCAGTTAATGATTGTGTTTTTTTGATTAAAATAGCAGTTAGAATTCCTTTTCCGGGACCAATCTCCAATACATTCTGATCATTTGAAACGCAAGCTTGTTCAATAATTTCTCTAGCAATATTCTCATTAATCAAGAAATTTTGCCCCAGTCGTTGTTTCTTCATCTTAAACGGTTAGATTTAGGTTTTGCAAATTGAGCTGCAGATCGGATTGCTAGTTTAAGGCTTTCTGGGGAGGCACGGTTTTTCCCAGCAATATCAAAAGCTGTGCCATGATCGACCGAGGTACGGATAATAGGCAACCCAATGGTTACGTTTACTGACGTCCCTCTATTCGCCATTTTTACAGGGATCATTCCCTGATCATGATACATCGTAATAACGGCATCGTATTGGTTTGGTTTGAGTTTGGCAAATAAGGAATCTGCCGAAAAAGGACCTGAAACTTTAATTCCTTTTTTCTGAGCGATCTCAAGCGCGGGGATAATTTCTGTTAGTTCTTCTCTACCAAAAATTCCGCCATCACCGCAATGTGGATTGAGACCAGTTACAGCAATACTTGGCGATTCTGCAACATGTTCAACTAACCATTGATGTGTAAGTTGAATAATGGTTGTTATTTTTTTACATGAGATGAGTTGTTGTACATTACCGATAGGCACATGTGTGGTGGCAATTACGACTCGTAATACATCACCGGCTAGCATAAGAGCCACATCATTTGTATCGGTTAATTCAGCGAGCATTTCTGTGTGCCCTGGCCATGTATACCCTGCAAGATGAATACTTTCTTTATTAATTGGAGCCGTAGCAATTGCATCAACACTATGGTTTAGTGCTAGACCGACGGAGGTTTGGATATATTCAACAGAGGCTTTACCACTTATAGGTCCAGATTGTCCTAAAATAATATTATCTGAAATATTATTTAGATCCAAAACATCAATAAGGCCTGGTATGAAGGATGCTTCCTGTGGAGATGAAACTGCATTAACAGAAAGCTCAGGTGCTAATAGCAAAGAAATTTTTCTTAAAAAATTTGCGTCTCCTACAACAAATGGACACGAAAAGTCGTAAACCGAGTGATCCTGAAATGTTTTTATAATAATTTCTGGCCCGACTCCGGCAGGGTCGCCCATTGTAACGGCGATTCGTGGTCGGTCTTCCAAGGTGCTTTCCTCCAAAAATTATTTAGCTCTGGTATATCGGCGTGAAGCCCCTCACGTGCCGGAGCAATAAATGAGTAGATCAGCCTCTTAGTTTTTGAACTTTGGACCGACCTTGTTCACTGGAGGCTAAAGGATTGGGGCCGGCAGCAAGTATTTCTTTTGTAACGCTACTTTCGTATTCCTTGAAGTTTTCAACAAATTGTGCGGCAAGTTCCCGAGCCTTTTTATCGTATTCCGTTTTATCTTTCCAAGTGTTTCTTGGATTAAGAATTTCCTGAGGTACCGCTTGATGACCTTCAATACTAACCGATGTTGGAACATGCAATCCAAAGATTGGGTCTGTTTCCGTTGGAATATCCTTGAGTTCTCCTTTAAGAATTGCACTGATCATTGCCCTAGTGTGGGCTATTTCTATTCGGTGCCCTACGCCGTAAGGTCCGGAAGTCCAACCTGTATTGACAAGCCAGCAGTCTACTTTATGTTCAGCAATACGTTTACCTAGTAAGTTTGCATATACTGAGGGATGTAGGGTCATAAATGGTGCGCCGAAACAGG
>CAJJDL010000161.1 GCA_905182935.1 uncultured Nitrospinaceae bacterium
CCTAAATTACCACTTGCATCAATCGCATTAAGCTCTGGTAGATGTTTGTTTACGAGGGTTTCTATACCCATTGAGTTTAAAAGACAAACAAAATTAGGTATTACTAAAAGGGCGGCATAAACGCCCAAATCTTCTTTCCCGAGATATCGAGTGATAATAACAGAAACCCCAAATAATAGGATTTGGGTGCAAACTTTCCCAAAAACACTCCAAGAAACATTAGAAATTAAACGCTGAAAGGAAGACAAGGATAACCAAGGGTTGGGTGGATAAATAAATTGAGGACTATAACAGTACAGGTTTTCATTGCTAAGAATATATTATACACTATCCTTAATATTGATCTATTGAAACTACTATGGAGGAACACATTGAGCCAGACTTACAATGTTTTAATTGCCACTGAACTAAAAGGTATTAGTGAAGATGCTGAAAGAGAAATATGTGACCGTCTTGAGGAACATGGACTCGAAAAAATACCAACATTAGTATCTACCTGGGAAATGAAATGTGAAGCAAATGATGAATCAGAAGCCAAAGATCAAGTGATCCAAATTGTCGTAAATGTTTGTCGAACTTATCCTTTTGAACTTCGGATGGTTGTACACGCCGGAACCTCTCAAATTATACGGAGAAAAAAAACATTCGAACCTTGAGTCTCGATAAGTATTCTGCCTGCTAACAACATGTACCCTCCTAGGGCTAAATTAAAAATGTATATATTTATCAACTAATTACCCTTTTGTTCTCTATAAAGCCTAAGTGAGGCTAGTTTTTAATTAGCCTCACTGCCAAACACAAACCGCCCAATATGTGGTAGAATATATTAAATAAATTTTACTATTTTTATAGTTAGACTATTCCATATTTGCAAGGGATACATAAAAGACTTTAAATGGTTATCTAGCACAAATGAATATCATTTTAAACAGTTACTGTAATCTAAAATGTAATTACTGCTTCGCTGACGAGTACATGGAAGAGACTGTGAAGACCCCAGGAAAATCCATGGACTTTGATTACTTCGTTAACGAAATGCTCCCTAAAATAAAAAATACTCCGGTAATCAATTTTATGGGAGGGGAGCCTACTCTTCATCCACAATTCAATGATATTTTTAGCCGAACATTTGAAGCTATGCCTGCTTACACTTCTTTAGGGTTATTCACAAATGGGCTAATGGGAGATAAAGTTCTGAACATGCTGTTGGATGTTATCGGACGCGATGGCGCACTTAAGAAAAAAATTACTTTTGCAGTTTTATTGAACTGGCAAACGCTCGATAATATTTCTGAAAAGAATCATGACAGATGTCGAGAAGTCGCCGAAATGTTGATGCGTAAGAATGGATACAGCGTCACCTTCAGCATTAACCTTTACTCAAAAGATCAAGACATAGAATCTCAATGCGAACAGATAGATGCAATATATCAAAGTGTGGGGTTGCCAAAAGATCAACAATACCGAATTAGAGTGAGTCCGGCCTTCCCGATCGTAGGAGGAGAATCTAATATTTACTTGCCTATAAGAGACTACCCAAAATTAGGCCGTAAAATGTTTCAACTCCTAAAAAAATTTCCACAGATGGCATTCAGATTTGATTGTTCTTTCCCAC
Source organism: uncultured Nitrospinaceae bacterium (assembly GCA_905182935.1). GTDB lineage: Bacteria > Nitrospinota > Nitrospinia > Nitrospinales > VA-1 > Nitromaritima. The sequence goes on from CAJJDL010000161.1 coordinate 1,616, forward strand.
CTTGTTTTCTGGATGAGATAGAAGCCGATGAAACTGATCTTGTACAACGATTTTATTTTCATGGATTTAAACAGGTCCCAGAGTTACATGAGTGGGAAAATCAAGACCTCTATTTTGGATGTGCGGATGGTAGCCCAATGGATATTGATTCAAAGGGAGATTGTTTCAACTGTTTTCCTTTTCACGAAATGCAGTTAGGCAATGTTAGCGAATTCAAGGAAGTCAACTCTATCGCCACAGCTAGGATGGGTGCAAGATTCTTAAACAACGTGTTTGAGAAAACAGAAGTCAAAGAACCTTGTAAATCTTGTCCTCATTACATGGTTAGATGCTCAAGTGGTTGTTTTGCATATAACTTTGTTTAAGAAGGAAATTATTCTTCTACGCCTCTATCTTTTCATACACTAAGCAAAAAACAGAAAACCAATTTTATCCCCTTAAGTAAGAAATGGCATCAGCCTTTTTTAAAATAAAATGCTGCTTGGTCACCACGAGAATCTTGGTTCAGTTGTTTTGCCTTCTTTCGAAATCTTTCCATTTCCACTTTACTGAAAATGGACCCCAAGGGGGACCTACCATAAGAACGGTCCGAACGTAAAGAAATTCCTTGTTTATACTGCTCACTACCCCAGAATTGAAATTCATCGGAATCAGACACGATATCTTCAAGGTGAAACTTTTCCCTCATAGCAAGATCCCTCAAACTATTCAGACTATGCAAAAAAAAGTGCCGCGGTGCGTCGAGTTGAACCCAGTGGACTCCATAGTTCTCCCAAGCAAAAGACGAAACCACCGGAACTCGTATTAAACAACAGCCACCTGCCACCAATAATTTCGAAACGGATTGAAGGACTTTCAATGGATCTCTCATGTGTTCAAATGAATGATGAAACATAATCAGATCCCATTCTCCCTCCACGTCGTGAATTTCCTGACGGAAAATACGCAATCCATTTTTGTATTCTATATCTTGATCTATATGAGGGTCGACTCCCATCACATTAGAGAAACCAGCTTCTCGTAATAGATAAAGAAGCATACCTGACCCACACCCTACATCCAGAATTCTTGATTGTTTAGTCAAAAAAATGCGAGCTAATGCTTTTAAATCTTCTGGAGCAGGATAAATTTTTTCAATCCATCGGCCTAAAAATCCCTTTCCAAGAGCACCATAGCTATCGCGTAGTCGGCGAACCCATCTTTCAATTGGGTTGAGATAAAGGCGAGAAGGGTCGGAAGTAAAACTAAGATACTCTTTAGGATAGTATTTAGATATTTCTTCAGGAAAATCAACTATTTGGAGACACTCACACTCGATACATTGAAAATATACGAACTCTTCATTAAGCCCATACATCATCTCCCGAACACAATAAAACGGGTGATCGGCTTTAGTACCACAAATTCGACAAAGCTTACTTCCAACTTCATCAGGGTTATTCATTGGTTTAGAGTGTAGGAAATTTGGCAGATCGTTCCCTAATATACCAAAATCACAAAATTCGGTCAGTTTTAAATTCGTTAGCAATTATTAACACATGATAACCCTGTTCAGTTTGGATCGGCCCATATACTAAGCCCTGATGTATATCATTTTTACTCAAGGCATTAGAAACAACGTCATGAAGTTCTTCATTCTCAAGTTTTTTAAATCCACCTCTTGGTGAACGCGGATCTTCCGGATTCCACCCCATCTCTACCCAGCCAAGATTGCCTCCATCATCTTTTGAACGACAACTGCTATACTTAACTGCAAGTTTCATTAATAACTGGACTTGACCCACACCTCTTTTCTCGCCACCGATAGTTTCAATCAAAAGATCGGCTATTGCTTTCTTTGCTGTTTGAATATGCCTTACTTGAATTTGAAAAGAAGACCCTGCCATAATAAATTTTTATCCCTTTTTATATTTATGATTTTGGTAAGATGTCACTTTGGTAAAATATAAATAAAAAAATTAGTCTTGTCTGAAAGATTTATAATAAATAAAATATTTATCACTTTCCACTATAGAACTAACTAAACCAAAAATATAATCAAAAGTGAAAAACTCCCCCACACCTGTTATTCTTGCTTCTCAATCTCCAAGAAGGGTTGAACTACTTAAAACAATCATCAAAAATTTTCAAGTAATCCCTAGCAATATAGATGAGACTTGTAAATCAAATCTCTCGCCGGAAGAAAATGCCGTTTTTTTAAGTCGTAAAAAAGCAGCTTGGGTCTCAAAAGACCACCCTCATAGCCTAGTCATTGGAGCGGATACTCTAGTAGTTCTTGAAAATAAAATCATCGGCAAACCTGTAGATACTGAAGATGCCTGTCAAATCTTACATCGATTAAGCGGCAGAGAACATAAGGTTATCACCGGGGTTGCTATTATTCACTCAAAAACGATATCTTCTTTTAGCATCTCAAGAGTCCGAATTAAACATCTAACTCAAAGTGAGATCATTTCTTATGTAGATTCTGGTGAACCAATGGGTAAGGCAGGGGCTTATGCTATTCAAGGACAAGGATCATTTTTAGTTGAGAGTTATGAAGGGTCTTATTCAAATATTGTTGGCCTGCCAGTAGACATGCTTAAAATTCTTTTAAAGAAATTTAATTTTTCTTTAAACAGTTTGCCCTAAACATTTTTCTAATTAAAATCAACTTGACATTTATTTAGTTCTGTAAATGTAATAAAGCAACTTAAAGAACATTTCACTTGATGCAGTTTCTCTTTCAACATAAAATCACATATATGTTTATTAATAATTTAAAAACATTCTTTTCAAAACTGTCAGCCACAAAAAAATGAAATCTGATCAAAAAATTCAAGGCTACTGTGAGAGGTGCAAGGGGCCTGTTTTCTTGAATAATACAGACGACCAATATGGAAATACCGTAATAACTCTAAATTGCTGGAATGGTCATTACGCATGGATAAAAATTGAAGGCATTGAACCAGACCTCCTCCCATTTGACAATAAAGCTCAAGCACCTAAGACTATTGTCAAAAAAATTAGTTTTTTTAAGCTTCCATGACTGATAGTTTCGGTAAACAATCAATTAAATTCTTAAGTCGATTTCTTTTTATTTTCCTCCTACTCGGCTTTTTCTTGCCAGCTTATTGCCAATCTAATCCGATTCCCCCCTTAGGTATGGTTTTCATACCAGAAGGATATTTTCCAATGGGAAGTTCGTCTGGGAAGGATAATGAAAAACCTCTTCACTTTATTTACACAAAAGCATTTTTTATCGATAAATATGAGGTTAGTAATGCCGAGTACACAAAGTTTACCCGGGCAACTAACCATAGAAAACCTGCATTTTGGGAAGACAAAACCTTAAATTTTTCAGACCATCCAGTCGTTGGTGTTAATTGGAGTGATGCCATGGCTTATGCAAAGTGGAAAGGAGGTCGTTTGCCGACCGAAGCTGAATGGGAAAAATCTGCTCGTGGCAAAGATGATCGGCTTTGGCCTTGGGGCCAAAAGTTTGATAAAGGGTTTCTCTTCTACTACGTCAATATTTATGGCGAAGATGATAACTATAAAAAAACAGCCCCCGTAAACCATTTCCAATCAGGAGCTAGCCCATTTGGATTACTAAATATGTCTGGTAATGTTTGGGAGTGGTGCCTTGACTGGTACGGCAAAAACTTCTACAAAATTAGTCCCGAATTGAATCCACAAGGTCCAATGAGTAAAGGAAAGTATAAAGTTCTCCGTGGTGGTTCTTATCTAAACAGTATCGATGGAGTTCAGGTTGTTCGACGCTCTCGCAATCATCCTCAAATTAGAAATGAAATCTACGGATTTCGTACCGTACTTCCATTGTCATGAGTCAGAAGCCCGACCACCGGGCAATCGCTTCTTGGGCATGTTACGATTTCGCCAACACCATTTTTTCAATGAATGTAATCTCACTCTATTTTGCATTGTGGGTGACTGTCGATCATGGTGGGCAGGATATTCTTTATAGCGGTGCTCTTTCAATTTCTATGATAGCAGTCGCTTTGAGTGTTCCTATTTTCGGAGTAATTTCAGACCAAACAGGAAGACGCCGATTTCCGCTAGCTTTTCTTACCATTATGTCTGTTTTTGCCACTGTACTTATTGGGCAGACCAATCAATTATGGATAGGACTACTTCTATTTATCATTGCAAACTATTGTTATCAGTCAGCACTTGTATTTTACAATGGGATGTTACCGAATGTTGCTCGCCGGTCTAGTGTTGGAATAGTTTCAGGATACGGGGTGTCACTCGGATATCTCGGGTCCATAATAGGACTTCTAGTAGTTGAGCCTTTTGTAACAAATGGTGGCAGATCCGCTGCATTTCTTCCTACTGGAATTCTATTCTTAATCTTCGCTATACCCTGTTTTCTTTTTGTAAAAGACACAAACCAAAATATTTTTTCGGTGAATATAAGGCTGGCTTTTAGCACCCTAAAAAAAACAATTACTAATACGTCTGACAACCAAATTCTATTTAAGTTTTTCGTGGTTCACTTCCTTGTTCTCGATGTTGTTAATACAATTATTGCTTTCATGGCGGTATACGCAAACAAAGTAATTGGACTCGATGACAAACAAATAACTAGTTATTTAATTTTTTCCACGGTATTTGCAATGGTGGGTTCATTACTAATTGGTTGGCTGGTTAAACATAAAGGAACCATCTTTTCTTATTCAACCGTTTTATACCTTTGGATTACTTCACTATTTCTTACCATGGTAAGCTCAGAGGAAACTCTATTTTGGATAGCGGGTTCTCTTGCTGGATTAGGAATTGGCGGAGTATGGGTCGTTAGTCGAACCATCGTTATAGAACTATCTCCCCCTGAAAAAATAGGCAAATTTTTTGGACTT
>CAJJDL010000162.1 GCA_905182935.1 uncultured Nitrospinaceae bacterium
TGAAAAAATTAATAAAAATAAGATAAATAGTGACTTAGATAAAGACTCTCAACTGCGACATGCCATATCGCTCCTTTCTGGCTGGGATATTATGGTGCATGGTCTGTCTAAGAAGAATAAATTAATTAATTCTACCAACCTTACTCTCGAAAAATTTAATAGATAAAATATAGTTATGTTGGTATTAGGAATAGAAAGTTCCTGTGATGATACTGCAGCAGCTGTTGTAGAGAACGGTACCAAGATCTTATCGAGTGTAATATTAGATCAAAATACTATTCATTCTATTTATGGTGGAGTTGTTCCTGAACTTGCTGGTCGAAGCCATGTGGAGGTAATTGATAAGGTTATTAAACAGGCCCTTAAATTATCAGAAGTATCATTAGAGGAGATTGATTTAATTGCTGTGACAAAAGGACCCGGACTTGTCTCAAGTTTATTAGTGGGAATAAATACAGCTAAAGCATTGGCCTATGCACTTCAAATACCCCTAATAGGTGTAAATCATCTTGAAGGACATTTACTGGCTATTTTTTTACAAGAACCCGTTAAATTTCCCTTTATAGCATTAACAGTATCAGGTGGACATACAGATTTATATCGTGTTAATGGATTCGGAGAATATATAATTCTTGGAAGAACTCGCGATGACGCCGCCGGAGAAGCATTTGATAAAGTTGCTAAAATGTTAAACCTTGGTTATCCAGGAGGGCCTATTATTGAAAAAAAGGCTAAGTTTGGTAATTCCTCTGCTCATCATTTTCCACGTGCTTTTTTGGAAAAAGGTTCGTTAGATTTTAGTTTTAGTGGCCTTAAAACTTCGGTTCGTAACATCATATCGAAAAGAGAAGAATTAAGTGGGTTTATTCTTTCAGATGAGGATATTGCTGCTAGTTTTCAAAGTGCAGTGATAGAAGTGCTCTCTACGAAGCTAGTTTTAGCATGTAAGCAACAAAATATAAATAGAGTTGTTGTAACAGGAGGAGTAGCTGCTAACCAAGCTTTAAGGCAAAAAGTTAAAGTCGAGTGCGACAAGAATGACTTTCAGTGTTTTTTCCCAAATCTCCGATATTGTACCGATAATGCGGCAATGATTGCCTGTGCAGGATATTATAATAGCTGTAATAGTTTTCCTGTGGTTAATAGTTTCTTAAGCCTTGATGCAAGTTCTGTGAAGAGTCTTTAACATATCTATAAACATTCAATAATTTTAAATCTAGATAAATCGTTTTCCTGCCAGACCAAGAAAAACTAAATAGGGGCCACCTATGTTCTTAATAATATATCTTTATATAAAGTAAGATTTAGAAAATATACTTAAAGAGAAATACTTTTTTAAAATCCTTATAAATAATAACTATGAAAGTATTAGTAATAGGTGGGGGTGGTTTTTTAGGAAGCGGCATAACAAGAAAGTTAATAAAAGAGGGTAACGAAGTAAGCATTCTTGGAAGAAAAGAATATCCAGAATTCAAAAATTTAGTTAATAGTATTAAAGCTGATGTGCGTAATCGTTCTGATATGGTTTTGGCAATAAAAGGTCAAGATGTTGTGTTTCATACGGTTTCTATACCAGGGATATGGGGTAATTATAATGATTATTATCTGACTGATGTCAAAGGCACTCAAAATATTATTTACGCTTGTTTGATAAATAATGTTAAAAAATTAATTTACACGAGTTCACCAAGCGTTATTTTTAACGGATGTGATATGAATGGCGTTGATGAGAATACGCCATATCCAGATAAATATTTATGTCATTATTCTAAAACTAAGGCTATAGCAGAAAAAGCTGTTTTGGCTGCTAATGGATCTAATAATCTTGCCACAGTTTGTCTAAGGCCTCATTTGATCTGGGGACCAGGTGACCCGCATTTATTTCCACGTTTATTTAATCGATCTAAGAATAGAAAACTTTTTTGTGTTGGCAAGGGGGAAAACTTGGTAGATATGATTTATATAGATAATGCTGTCGACGCACATATAAAAGCTAGTAAGCATTTAAGGGTTGATGGTCCAGTTGCGGGGAACTGTTATTTTATTAGTGATGGTAAGCCTGTAAATTTATGGAAATGGATTAAAAGGCTCTTGCAGTTATTAGAGTTACCACCAGTTGCGCAGTCTATTTCTTATAGAAATGCAAGGTTATTGGGGGCGATATTAGAAAACGTATACAAAGTATTTAGAATTAAAAATGAACCCCCCATGACCAGATTTTTAGCAGCGCAACTTGCTAAGTCACATTACTTTAATATTACTAAAGCATGTAATGATTTTAATTATAAGCCAATTATTTCACCTGAAGAAGGCATGAAAAGGTTGATTAATTATCATTCTCCCCAAGGAGATTAATTTTATGTGCTATACATCCTGCGCCAAATCCATTATCAATGTTTACTGTTGCAACTCCAGTAGAGCAACTATTTAACATGGCTAGTAATGCAGATACTCCACCAAAAGATGAACCATAACCGATACTTGTAGGAACAGCAATAACAGGATTCTTTACTAATCCGCCAACCACGCTAGCCAAAGCGCCATCCATTCCTGCTACAACAATTACTACTCTAGCTTTACGTATGTCAGTAACTTTATCTAAAATACGATGAATTCCAGCAACACCTACATCATAAATTACTTCTACTTTGCTTCCAAATAGTTCAGCTGTTACTTTTGCTTCTTCTGCAATTGGAATGTCTGATGTTCCAGCTGAAATAATAGTAATGAGACCTATTTCTTTTTGAGTTGTTAGTTTTTTAATAATAAGAGTTTGAGAGGGTTCGTTGTAAACTGAACCCATTGGAAGGAAATCCTTTATATTTATATAAACTTCAGGTTTAAGTTTAGTTGTAAGCACATCACTGCCATTATCATATATAGATTTAATAATTGATATTAATTGATTTTCAGTTTTTCCTTCACCATATATAACTTCTGGCATTCCATTTCTAAATGAACGGTGGTGATCTATTTTTGCAAAATTAAGATTTTCATATGGTAGCGTGGATAGTTTTTTAGCAACATCATTTGGTTGGATTTTTCTATCGTATAAATCTTGTAGAATTTTTTTTAGTAAA
>CAJJDL010000163.1 GCA_905182935.1 uncultured Nitrospinaceae bacterium
GAGTAATATCTTTTAAATTACCAATGGGGGTACTTACAATATATAAAGTTCCAACCTCTATTTCTAACGTTACTTTGTTATGCATATTGGGTCATATTAAGCACTTCTTAACAAAAATCACTAACAAGTTCTTCGAAAAAAACAGGGGAGCATTTTTATAAGTCTATTTAGATAGTATACTGCTAGCTTATTTTTTTTCATCCTTCACTAGATTAATTGTTTTCTTACTATCTCTTTCTGTCATAGAACAATTACCATCAAGCACAGCGCCAAGCTCTATTTTAATGGCGGGTGTTTGCACATTACCTACTATTCTACCCGAAGGATGCATTTCAATTTTGTTGGTAGCTATTATGGTCCCTCTCATTATCCCTTTGCAAATAATGGTTCCTGCTGCAACATCTGCATTAATCTCACCGGTTTCGCCTACAATAAAAGTATCATTAGTATTTACCTGTCCCTCAAATTTACCATCAACCCTCACCGTGCCATCAAAACTTAATGTGCCTTTGAACGTTGCATCTGAGCCCAGATATGCTTTGATTGGGGCTTCTTCTTGTTTTTGAGCCATTCTATCTCCTGTCCCTAAAAATGACGACTGTAACTAGTGTTTAATTAAACATTTTTATAATACGTTCTAAGTCGTCATTAGAATAATATTTTATGACTACCTTACCACCTTTTTGATTTGTAGCAATTTCTACTTTTGTGCCTAACTTTCGTTCTAGCTCAACCTGTAAGCTACTAATAAAGATATCTTTGTATGCTTTCTCACTTTTTTTTGGTGCTTCCGATTTATATTTCAATAGATTCACTTGAACCTCCGTCTCTCGAACATTCAATGATTGGTCTACTATTTTTTTTCGTAAAAATAGAATCTCTTGTGCAGATTTTAAGCCCAAAAGGGCACGCCCATGTCCCATCGTTAATCTTCCACTAATCATATCTTCCTGGATTTGCCGAGGCAATTTAAGAAGTCTCATTATATTAGCTACCGATTCTCGACTTTTACCCATACGCTTTGCAATGTTTTCCTGAGTGAGCCCAAAATCTTTTGCTAAACGCTCATAACCATCCGCTTCCTCAATAGGATTTAAATCCTGACGGTTTAAATTTTCAATCAACGCAAGCTCAAGAGATTCTAGATCGGTTACTTCACGAATAACCGCTGGAATTTTTTTTAGCCCTGCTTTTTTACTAGCTCTCCACCGACGCTCTCCAACTATAAGCTCATATCCATTGACACTCTTTTGGACTATAACTGGCTGAAGCACTCCATGCTCTCGGATCGAGCGCTCTAGTTCATTAAATTTTTCATCGTCAAATTTTTTTCTGGGCTGCAGGCGGTTGGGAAAAACTTCATCAATTAAGAGGCTTAGTGAGCCATTCGAATCTTCGCCTTGAGATAGACCTTCGTCAAAGTCCGGTATTAAGGCTTCAATTCCTTTTCCTAAAGCTTTTCGATTCATACAACACTCTCTATTTGCTGTTTTTTCTTTTTCATTATTTCATTTTTAGTCCGTTGAATAATCTCCTGCGCTAACGCGACATATGAATCAGAACCCTTCGATCGGCTTGCATACAAAACAATTGGCTTACCGTGACTTGGTGCCTCGCTAAGACGAATATTTCTCGGAATAATAGTTTTCATTAAAAATTCACTAAAATATTTTCTCACCTGACTTTCAACCTGTTCCGCTAACAACGTTCTACTATCATACATCGTAAGTATTATTCCCTCTACTTTGAGCCTTGAATTAATCGATTTTTTGACGCGTTTTATAGTTTTTAGCAGATGAGTTAACCCTTGTAATGCATAGTATTCGCATTGCATAGGAATTAAAACAGATTTAGATATAGTTAAAGCATTAAGCGTAAGCAATCCCAGGGAAGGGGGACAATCTATAATAACAAACTCAAATTCCGAATCTACCCCCTTTAACACAGTGCTGAGAATTTTTTCTCTTTGGTCTCGCCCGACTAACTCTATTTCCGCGCCAGCTAAGTCCACATTAGAAGGAATAACTTTCAGGGTATCAATATCTGTTGAATAAATAACCTGGTCCAGCGAAGCGTCCCCCGATAACAATTCGTAAATTCCTTTTTTATTGTCTGATAAGTTGATTCCAAGACCACTGGAAGCATTGCCTTGAGGATCGATATCAACAATCAAGACTTTCCTGCCGGCTAAAGCTAGACATGCAGCAAGATTGATGGCTGTTGTAGTTTTCCCTACGCCCCCCTTTTGATTAGCAACACTTATTATTTTCCCCATAAACCAGACCACCCCTGAAAACACAATTTTAAAACAAACTAACACAAATATTAAATAATTTCTAATCTTAAGGACTCATGTTTCACGTGAAACATTGATTACATTGTTTATGCTCAGGAATGTTCCACGTGGAACCGAACCCCTTGGTAGATTTAAATAACCACTTAATTGATCCCTTTAATGCGTTTAAAAACCATAATCTTAGAATGAGAGCTACTAAACTTTTTGATGAAAATTTCTTGTGCTAAGTAGAGACAAAGGGTGGCGAGAAAATCCACCTGAAACGTCTTATCAAAACTTGTTTGCAGCAATAAGCTTCCGCCTTCGTTTAATAGACCAGACCCTAACTCCAAACTGAGATTGGGCTCGAGAACATGCCTAAGAGTTACAAAATCATACCTTCCTAAAAATTCTGGAAAATCTTCAATACGTCCATGGATGCATTGAATTGCCGAAAGTCCCATTGACCTAATAGCTGCTTTAAGAAAATTAGCCCGCTTACGCTGACTTTCAATCAAAATAACATCTAGTTTTGGAAGTAATACTTTAATAGGAATTGCGGGGAAACCCGAACCGCTTCCAATATCGATCAGCGAACCATAGGGTGATATAGCGCGAGTATATTGAAGAGATTCATAAATATGTTTATTTATAACAGATAGCTCGTCGGTCTCAGCGGTCAAGTTAATTTTTAGACTCCACCTCTTCCATTCGTTTAAAAATAAAACCAAACAGTCAGCAATGCCTGGCAAAGAATCCGAGTTTACACCTGTAAAATCATCCTCAAATAGTTTAATAAGCCGATTTTTCATAACAAAAAAACGCTAAAGGGAGGTTGCGCTAAGAAGCCAAGACTCTTCTAAATTCCTCTGTTAAATAGGGAACGATTGCTAAGGCATCTCCGACTATACCGTAATCAGCAACTGAAAATATTGGCGCATTAGCATCTTTATTAATAGCAACAATACATTTTGCTGATGACATACCAGCTAGATGCTGGACTGCACCTGAAATACCACATGCAATATATAAATCGGGTTGTATTGTTCGTCCAGTTTGGCCAACTTGGTTGGAATATTTACGCCAGCCATTATCAACCACGGGTCGGCTTGCGCCGACGGCTCCTTGAAGGACTTGAGCTAAGTCTTCCAAAAGTTTAAAATTTTTAGATTGTTGCATCCCAAGTCCACCCGAAACAACAACTCTTGCTTCTGTAATATCAAGCTGGCTACCTATTTCCTTAACGACTTCGCGGACTTTAAGTACTCGTTGATCATTAGAGACACTTATATCTAACAACTCAATATCCCCAACTCTAGAAAAATCTGGACCAGGACCACGAAAAGTATTTTGTCGTAAACTTAAAATATGAGGACCAGGGCCATTTAAAGTTAGGTTTAAGAGGGCTTTGCCAGCATACACGGGGCGACGAACAATAATTTGATTATCTTTTCCAGCTTGGATAGCAACACAATCTGTGGCTAAGCTCACATTCAACTTAGCCGACAAGGACGCAGCAAATTCTTTTCCATGAGTAGTTGCCGGAAAAAAAATAGCATAGGGTTTATCTTTAATAATTTGAGGCTCAATTGCTATAAGCCCTAAATCTAAAGAAATCGTATTATAAAGCGGGTTATTTAGGACCTGCACGCGATCGGCTCCGTAATTAAAAAGTTGTTTTGCCTTATCAGGGCTTCCAAAACCAAAGCAAAAAACATAAACCTGCCCATTAAAAGAATCAGCTAGAAGCCGAGCAGCGTGAACCGTTTCATAAGCCGAAGGTTTAATCCCTTCATCATCAAGCTCCGCAATAACTAAGATATGTTTAATTAAGCTCATAATATACGATAGTAGAAAAATAGATTAAAGATAATATAAACAGTGATTTATTGTGAAAATTATGCCGAAAAAGGCTATATTTGGTTAGGGAGGGGTGCGTAAAGAAACTAATATTTTCCCGGAGGTCGAAAAATTGCCAAGTCCAGAATCCACTCTATATTCCACACTTCTCCGACTGTACCAAGGCCAAGTAAAAAAACATACAGAACTAGAAGCGAAAGTCCTATTTCACCCTTATACTTGGAACCAATTTGTTTTACCCGCTGTAAAAGTGGGAACGATTTTTTGGGATCTGATTTATCAGTTTCCATAAACATTTTACCCAACATTATTCATTAAACTTAAAAAATAAATTATATTTTTAGTTTATACCACTTTTTCTTTTTCTCGCAAAGCCTTTACCAATTTAGCAACCGAGTCATTAATAGATCCGTCAAGTATTTCGACGCTGTTTCGTGATAAAGGAAGTTCCAAACCAGTGGAAATAGCAGTACTCGCTTCATTGGTTGTAACAGGGGTAACAAAACCTAACTTATCTGCATCAAAAATTTCTATCTGCTTTTTTTTTGCAGCCATAATCCCTTTAAAAGAAGGTAGCCGAGGTTGGTTTAATCCCTTTTGGCAAGTCAAAAGAACAGGGACCGGTGATTCTATGATTTCCGACCCACCTTCAATTTGTCGTGTGGCAATCGCCACACTCCAGTTCTCTGAAAACTCAAGGCCTGTTACAACGGTGACACATGGAATTTTTAAATAAACAGCAAGCGCGGGACCTAATTGTGCCATATCAACATCCACTGCCTGTCTACCGCAAAAAATAAGATCAAACCCGATAAACTCCACTGCCTTACCCAATAAACGAGACACGGCTAAGGAATCCAATCCATCAAAAGCAGGATCTAATAGATGAACTGCCTGGTCTGCTCCCATAGCTAAACCAGCGCGAAGGGCATCGCTAAAACTCTCTGGCCCAAGGCTAACAAGAGTAATTTTAGTGCCCGGTTTACTTTCTCGAATTTTTAAAGCTTCTTCAATCGAAAATTCATCATAGGGATTCAATACTCTTGATAAACCTGCTCCATCAACCTTGCCATCCTTGATTTCAATGCGTGCAGCTGTATCTATAACCTGCTTAACACAAACAATTATGCGCATAATGACTCCATAATTATAAAGCTATTAAAAAATAAAACACCAAATAAACTTAAAGAGAAAAAAAATTAAAACATTAAGTCTTGTTAAGTCTAGGGTTATTAATTTTATAAAAACACTACCACAAGTTTTAGTTGCAAAATAATATTTGGTTATATATTATGCCCAAATTCCTACCAACATTTTAATATAAATAAATCGGTTTTCGTGATGAGCATGTCTAAAGAAATTCTTTGGGAGAAATGCCTATCTAAGATCCAATTAGAGATCCCTACCGAAAGTTATGAAACTTGGTTTCTGCCAACTTCTCCACATTCATTATCTGAAGAAACTCTGTGCATATTAATTCCAAATAACTTTTACAAAGAATGCCTACAACAAAACTATCATGAGCTTATAAAGTCGTCTCTTGATTCATTGGTAAGGACTCCCCTGAATATTGAATTTAAAGTAGCGCTGGAAAAACCAGAACAAAAATATATAGACCCTTTTTTAGATAATAACACCCATGATAAAAAAATAACTTCTTCAGAGCCCACTTGCAACACGATTAATTCTAGGTACACTTTCTCCAACTTTGTGGTTGGCTCTAGCAATCAATTTGCGCATGCCGCCGCCCATGCCGTTGCCAATAGTGCTAGTTTATCATATAACCCTTTGTTTTTATATGGAGGCGTTGGATTGGGGAAAACCCATTTATTACATTCAATGGGAAACGCTATTTTAGAAAAAAACCCCCAAGCAAGAATACGATACTTATCAGCTGAAAGTTTCACTGTAGATTTAATAGAGTCTTTAAAGAAAGACGAGATGCCGGCATTTAGAAACCGTTATCGACCATTAGATATTCTATTTGTAGATGATATTCAGTTTTTAGCCGGTAAAGAACGAACTCAAGAGGAATTTTTTTACACGTTTAATACTTTATACGAATCCCATAAAAAAATTATTCTCTCAAGTGATAAATATCCTAAAGAAATGCAACGAATTGAGGAGCGACTACGTTCCCGATTTGAATCCGGTTTAATTGCTGATATAGAAACTCCCGACCTAGAAACAAAGGTTGCAATTATCCACAAAAAAGCCGAACAACACCTTAAAATAATTCCACACGATGTGGCTATCTTCATAGCCGAGAAAATAAAAACAAACATCCGAGAACTTGAAGGAGTTCTACTACGTGTAGTAGCATATGCTTCGTTTACAGGAAAAGACATTAATCTGCCATTAGCGCAAGAAGTTTTAAAAGAATTTGTATACGATAAAAATAAAAACTTTAATATTTCAATGATCATGAAGACGGTAGCAGGATATTTTGAAATAAAAGTATCAGACCTAAAATCAAAAACTCGATCTCGACAAATATCTATTCCGCGTCAAATATCAATGTATTTATGTAGAGAATATACTAAACTATCCCTACCAGATATTGGCCGGCAATTTGGAGGGAAAGATCATACAACCGTTATCTTTGCTCACAAAAAAATGACCAAAATCCTTAAAGAAAAAGGGGAGTTAACAAAAACCGTAAATAAATTGGTTGATATAATAGAAAGTGGAAAAACCTTATAAAACTTACGGAAAAAGTGTGAATAAACCTTAAAAATTAAGGTATAATATCTACGTAACCAAAACCCTTCCAAAGATTAAAATTATATTACTCGTTACCAATAAGTTTTAAGATAAAAATTATACAAGATTTCAATGTGTTACATCAGTTATCCACATATTAACAGGCCCTACTACTACTACTAAGCTTAATAACTACCTTTAAAATTATAATAATAGTAAATAAGAGAAAAACATGCCCGAACAAAAAAAATCATACGACTCAGCTAACATTAAAATTCTAGAGGGTCTTGAAGCGGTAAGAAAACGACCTGCTATGTACATAGGCGGAACAGGTGTTGATGGTCTAAATCATTTAGTTTTTGAATTAGTTGATAATAGCGTTGATGAAGCGATTGGTGGTTTTTGTTCAGAAGTTAATGTCACTATTCATATTAATAATAGTGTGACAGTTTCAGATAATGGTAGAGGCATCCCAACTGATATACATCCAGATAGAAAAATTTCTGCCGCTGAAGTTGTTATGACAGTGCTACATGCGGGAGGTAAGTTTGATAAAAATACATATCAGGTTTCCGCTGGACTCCACGGAGTAGGAGTTTCAGTTGTTAATGCATTGTCAGAGAAACTCTCTTTAGAGATTAAAAGGGAGGGACAGATCCATTTTCAAAAATATGCAATAGGAAAGCCTCTGGGGCCCCTAGAAATTACAGGGAAAAGCGAAACAACGGGAACAAAAATTACATTCTTGCCAGATCCAACAATTTTTAGTGAATTAAGTTTTGGTTATGATGCTCTTGCTAATAGACTTAGGGAACTTTCTTTTCTGAATAAAGGATTAAAAATAAATTTTCATGATGAGCGTGAAGGGAAAAATAATGAGTTTTATTTTGAAGGGGGAATAGTTTCCTTTTTAAAGCATCTTAGTGAAAAAAAGAAAGTTTTACATCCTGAGCCGATTTATATTCAAAAAGAAAGAGAGGATGGGTTTTTAGAATTGGCAATAATGTATAACGACAGTTATAGCGAAGAGGTTTTTACTTACGTAAATAATGTCAATACTCGAGACGGTGGCACTCATTTAAGTGGATTTCGTTCAGCTCTTACCAGAACCATTAATGGTTATGCAGTTCAAAATAAGATGCTAAAAAATGGAGATATAAATCTTACGGGCGATGATGTGCGGGAGGGTTTAATTGCTGTTTTAAGTATCAAGATACCTGAGCCACAATTTGAAGGACAAACTAAAGGGAAGCTTGGTAATACTGAAATAAAAGGAATGGTTGAACAGATAATTAATGATCAACTTGGACAATTATTTGAAGAGCAACCTAGTCTTGCAAAGGCTATTGTTTCTAAAGCCATCACGGCTGCCATGGCAAGGGAGGCCGCCAAAAAAGCAAAAGATTTAGTTAGGCGCAAAAACGCTCTTGAAATTAGTGCTTTGCCTGGCAAGTTGGCAGATTGTTCTGAAAAGGATCCGGCGCTATGTGAAGTGTATATTGTAGAAGGTGATTCAGCGGGAGGATCAGCTAAACAAGGAAGAGATAGAAAGTATCAGGCAATTTTACCGATTAAAGGAAAAATCTTAAATGTGGAGAAGGCTCGCTACGATAAAATGCTAGGTAGTGATGAAATAAGGACTCTTATTACAGCGTTGGGAACGGGGATAGGAAAGTCTGATTTTAATTTAGATAAGCTTCGCTATCACAAAATAATAATAATGACTGACGCAGATGTTGATGGTGCTCACATTCGGACACTACTCCTGACTTTCTTTTACAGACACATGGAAGAACTTATTATGGCAGGGAATCTTTATATCGCTCAACCACCCTTATTTAAGGTTAAAAAAGGCAAAAAAGAAAAATATTTAAAAGGCGAGAAAAACTTGTTTCAATATTTGGTTGAACAGGGTACAGAGAAAATGGAAGTAAGGACTAGGGGAAACGAAAGTAAAGTTTTTTCGGGGGAAGAGCTTATTGCTTTAGTGAATAATTTAGTCCTGTATAAAGATTGTTTTGGTCGCGTTGCCAAAAACAATATACCAAAAAAAATTTTAGGAGGCTTGGTAAAGCTTAAAGTGGATAGTATGTGCTTTAAGTCGATAGAAAAATTAATAGAAGTTACAGTTGCGTTGTTTAACGAGGTGATTGATGAAGAAAACAAGAAAGCGATAGACTATAACGGTAAAGCGCTGAACTTACCTATCGAGTTTTTAAAGGTTGATGGGGTTAGGTGGGATGTTGAAAACAAGTTAAAACCCTATAAGTTAGAGCTTGATAAAACGAACAAAGAAAACGTGATATCGAAGACCACTCACGGCCAAAGTAAAATTAATTTAAATTCAAAAGTCAAAGATGTTTCTTTGCAGATAGATTTTGATTCTGAAAATAATTTATTCCAATTAATCATTTTAGGCCAAGACCAGGGACGTGTATTTAAAATAATATTCAACGCCGAGTTTATGGGTTCTGTCCTTATGCAAAGAATACTAGAAGTATACGAGCCGCTCAAAAAATTAGATTACCCTCCCTTTGAATTGGTCAATGGCTCAGAGACCCTGAGCGCAGAAACTAAACACGACCTTCTGGAGGTTATATTAGAGGCAGCAAAAAAAGGAATAGGTATCCAACGTTATAAAGGTTTAGGCGAAATGAACCCGCAACAACTTTGGGAAACGACTATGGATCCCGAGCACAGAACTCTTTTACAGGTAAAAGCAGAAGATAAGCCAACATCGGATGACTTGTTTTCAACCCTAATGGGAGATGAGGTTGAGCCCAGAAGAAAATTTATTCAGGATAATGCTCTGGAAGCACAAAATATAGACATATAGTAATGTGTTTAAAGGTTAAAAAATAGAGGGGGACAATGCCAGAACCAGTTGAAGAAAAGGTACTACCGATCAGCATTAATGAGGAGATGAAAACATCATACCTCGATTATGCCATGAGCGTAATCATTGGCCGTGCCTTGCCCGACATAAGAGATGGCTTAAAACCGGTTCACCGGCGCATTCTTTTCGCGATGCAAGTAGTAAGTAATGCTCATAACAAACCTTATAAAAAGTCTGCTCGTATAGTAGGTGATGTAATTGGTAAATATCACCCACATGGAGATACGGCGGTATATGACACCATTGTTCGATTAGCGCAGACTTTTTCGCAAAGGTATCCTCTGGTTGATGGGCAAGGAAATTTTGGGTCGATAGATGGTGATTCAGCTGCTGCCATGAGGTATACCGAAATTCGTATGTCTGAGATTACTCAAGAGCTCCTCCATGATTTGGAAAAAGATACGGTTCGGTTTACACCAAATTATGATGAATCTCTAACAGAGCCATCTGTTTTACCAGCCTCCTTTCCTCATTTACTGGCCAATGGGACTTCTGGAATAGCTGTGGGAATGGCTACTAATATACCGCCTCATAACCTGAAAGAGCTTATTGATGCGACAATCCATTTGGCTATAAATCCTGATTGCACAATTCAAGATTTGATTGCAATCATACCAGGGCCTGATTTTCCAACGAGCGGTATTATTAATGGAACATCTGGGATTCGATCTGCATACCTTAATGGAAGGGGTATTATTAAAGTTAGAGGACGGGTGAATATTGAATTAATGGAGAAGGGAGATCGGGAACGAATAGTAATTCAAGAGCTACCATATCAGGTAAACAAAGCGCGCCTTGTAGAAAAAATTGCAGATCTAGTAAGAAATAAGAGACTAGACGGAATCTCTGACCTCCGAGACGAATCGGACCGTGATGGAATTCGAGTAGTATTGGAATTAAAAAAAGGAGTCATGGCCCAAGTTATTATAAATACCCTTTATAAAAACACGCAGCTTCAGGATACATTTGGAGTCATCATGTTAGCGATAGTAAATCAACAACCCAAAGTTCTCAATCTCAAAGAAATGTTGCATCACTTCATTGTATTTCGGCAGGAAGTGGTGACAAGGCGGACTGCGTTTGATTTAAAAAAGGCACAGGAAAAGGAACATATTTATCTGGGGTTGAAAATTGCTATAGATAATATGGATGAAGTAGTTGCTTTAATAAGGGCAGCAGCAGATCCAGGCGAGGCATTATCTGGGTTAGTGGAAAACTTTGCGCTTTCAGAAATTCAGGGTAAGGCTATTTTAGAAATGCGTCTTCAGCGTTTAACGGGCTTGGAAAGACAAAAAATAGTTGATGAATTACAAGCGATTATAAAATTAATTAAAGAATTAGAAAATATTCTTGCCAACGATGATGTGAAGATGAAAATCATCCGTGATGAGTTGATATCCATAAAAGAAAAGTATGGAGACGATCGGCGTACAGAAATTATTCCTAGCGAAATTGATGATATCGATATAGAAGATATGATTACCGATGAAAATGTTGTGGTTAGTTATTCGCGTGGCGGCTATATCAAACGCCAGAGTATTGATAATTACCGTTCTCAGCATAGAGGTGGTAAGGGAATAAAGGGTATGAAGGTAAACGAAGAAGACGTGGTGGAGAATATTTTTGTCGCTTCCACTCTTGATAGCCTCATGGTGTTTACGAGCCTTGGTAAAGTACACTGGCTTAAAGTTTATACAATTCCTGATGTCCTTCGCACATCTAAAGGGAAATCGATAGCAAACCTACTGCCTCTTAAACCCGAAGAAAGTATCGCAGGTATTCTTTCTGTTAAAAAATTTGAAGAAGGAAAAAATGTTCTAATTGTTACAGAAAGGGGTGTTGTTAAAAAAACATCTTTGATGGCCTATAGCAAGCCTCGGCAAGGGGGAATAATTGGATTAACAATTGATGAAGATGATCGGGTTATCGCTGCTGGTTTGACAGATGGTTCCAATGATATCTTGATGGTGACAGAAAATGGTTATTCGATTCGTTTTCGAGAAGATGAAGTGAGAACAATTGGAAGAACAGGCCGTGGAGTACGAGGCATCCGTTTAAAATCAGGAGACCGGGTTGTGGGTGCTTGTGTCGTTCAACCAGAAACTACGATTTTAACTGTAACGGATAAAGGCTATGGAAAGAGGACCCAATTAGATGAATACCCAGTTCAGGGCCGCGGCGGAATGGGGGTTATAACTATTAAGTGCAATGAAAAAATAGGATTAGTTATAGGGGTTGAACAGGTGTTAGCAAATGACGAGATTCTCGTTATTACTTCTGAAGGAAATATTGTGCGAATGCATGTTAACGAAATATCTTTAATAGGTCGCAACACTCAGGGTGTCAAGGTTGTCAGCTTGAAAAATGATAACCGTGTGGTTTGTATTGAAAAGTTAATGGAAGAGACTGGGTCATAAACCCAATAGTAATTTTCTAATCCCCCTTAGTAGCTTCATTTCAATTATTGTTAGACTAGATGGGCTTATGAAGAATTGTATTAGGTTGGTTCTACTAATTTTACTCCCCGTTTCTTTTTCTTTGCTGGCGTGTGGAAATAATGAAGGCCAAAATTTAATTCTTAAGGCCAATAATGAATGGATAAAAGGTAAGAACCATAGTGCGGTTGAGCAATTTAAAGCTATTCTTAAAAAATATCCATCAGACCAGTTCGCTGAAGAAGCATTATTTCGTTTGGGAGAAATTTTTCATTTCAGTTTAAATAATAGTAAGCAAGCAATTACTTATTTTCAGGAGGTTAAGAAACTTAATAAAGAGGGGGTGTTTGGCTTCGATGCTCAAAAGTATATTGCGGAGATTATGGAATTTACTTTTAAAGATTATGATCAGGCCATTATTGAATACCAGCATTTGATTAATGAGTTTGATCAACCAATGAAGCATGCCGATCATCAGTATCGAATTGCATCCATATATATTAAAAAGCAAAACTATAACCAGGCTCTTGCCGAATTTGAAATTCTTCTTGAAAGGTATTCAGAAAGCATCCGAGTAGAAAAGGTGCATTTTAAAATTATAGAAACACTATATACTTTGAATCGCTGTTCAGATGTTCAAGACTATTTTAAGCATTTTTTTGAAATTTTCCCTGGAAGCAAATATCTTAATGAGATAAATTTTATACTAGCATCCTGTTTGGAGGAAAAAGGTAAGTTAAAGGAAGCATATAGTAAGTTTAAGTTATTGAAAAATAATTATATTTATCCTATTTTGCTTGAAATGAAGATGGAAAGCCTTGAAAAAAGGATTAAAAAAAAGTAATTTTTTTTTGAGGTAATACAAGGGATAAAGTAATAATAGTATATTGAGTTTTTATAGGACTGAACAATTATTAGAAAGATATGAGGAGGGATGGCCGAGTGGTTTAAGGCGGCGGTCTTGAAAACCGTTGTACGAAAGTACCGTGGGTTCGAATCCTACTCCCTCCGCCAAGTTTTAGAAATAAGTTGATAAATAAAACTGAAAGTTAACTATTAATGGAGAGGTGGCTGAGTTGGCTGAAGGCGCGCGCCTGCTAAGTGTGTGTAGGTTTACCCCTACCGAGGGTTCGAATCCCTCCCTCTCCGCCATTAAATTTAACGATCAAAAAAAGAATACGTAATTTGCGAGATAGAAAAGAGTATTTAACCTTGGCAGGTGTTTTTATATTGTTAGGAACAGTAGCCTGTTCCATGGGTACTGATAAGAGTACTCCTTTGCCTGAAAAACCTTTCAATAAGTTGAGTAATATAGAGGGTTCAGGTACAAAACTGGGTGAACATCCCGAGGTTAATGAGGTTAAAATTATTCATCGAAAAATCCTTGTCCCTTCAGAGGTTGAGGGGAAATGGAAAGCCGTAAAAATAATGGTTCGGAGTAAGGTAGATGAGGAACTGGGGGGAATACAAACATTAGAATTAGGTGCTAGTTTTATTCCCTCGGGAACAGAGTTAAAAGTGACTTTGGGTCCATTTTTACCAAACTTTATGATGGACAAGACGACATACACATCAATAGGTATTGAAGTATTAAACCCAGCGGTTCAACTCATAGTTGAAGAGATGGGAAAAGTTATTTATAAAGGGTGGATTTTTAAAAAATTTCCTTCGATGTATGCATTTGAGCACCATTTAATATCGATTGAACTATTAGAGGCAATCCCAACTCATGTATCGTAGATGAAATAAACAGGACCGTTATTTAGTTAATCAAGCGCCCATA
>CAJJDL010000164.1 GCA_905182935.1 uncultured Nitrospinaceae bacterium
TGGCTTTTTGCCTACACCATATTTAGTAAAAAAAATTGAGGATTCTGAAGGTAAATTGATAAAGGAGTTCCCCCCGAAAAATCTAAAAAAGATCGCAATGGATCCAGAGATACTGAAGCATCTAAAAGAGGGTTTACGTGGAGTTGTATATGAACCTCATGGAACTGGACATCGAGCACGGCTTAAAAATATTGTAGTTTCAGGGAAAACAGGGACTGCACAGGTGGTTAGCATGAAGGATTCTGAGGATATTGATCCAGATGAAAAAATTCCTTATTCATTTCGTGATCATGCCTGGTTTATTGCCTTTGCACCATATGAGAATCCAGAGATTGCAGTATCTATTATTATTGAGCATGGGGGACATGGAGGCGAAACTGCAGCTCCTATTGCTAGAAAAATTATAAAAAATTACTTTACTCACTATCCTCCCACAAAAGTATCAGAAAAGGATTTAAGCATTAATTAATAAGTCGTTTTCCCTGATTTTTTTTATACGGTCTCTTAACTTAGCTGCTTTTTCAAAGTCCAGACTTTGTGCCGCAGCGAGCATCTGCTTTTCAAGGTTTTTAATTAACTTCGAAGCATCTTTTTTTGAAAGGTACTCATCTTCTTCATTATCTATCATTAGAGCTGTATTTATTTTTCCTTGTTTGACTAGAACCTCCTGAACCGACTTTTTAATGGATTTTGGAATAATTTGGTGGGCAGTATTGTATTCCATTTGTATGGTTCTTCTCCGACTCATTTCATCTATTGCTTTTTGCATTGACTGGGTAACAGAGTCTGCGTAAAAAATCACTCTCCCATCAATGTTTCTGGCGGCACGTCCGGAAGTTTGAATTAATGATGTCGTTGATCTTAAAAACCCCTCTTTATCTGCATCAAGAATAGCGACAAGTGCTACTTCTGGAATATCCAACCCTTCACGGAGCAGATTAATTCCTATTAGTGCATCAAACTCTCCTAAGCGTAGTTCTCTAATAATCTGACTTCTTTCAAGGGTCTCTATATCTGAATGGAGGTACTTTACCTTAAGCCCAAGTTCGGTAAAATGCTCGGCAAGATCTTCAGAAAAACGTTTAGTTAGTGTCGTAACCAGGACACGTTGATTTTTAGTTGCGCATAATTTTATTTCCGTATATAAGTCATCAACTTGTTCACTGATCGGACGAATTATTACAATGGGATCTATCAATCCTGTTGGCCTAACTATAAGTTGAATAATATTGTTGTTTGATTTTTCTAGTTCATATTGAGCTGGCGTCGCTGAGACATAAATTAATTGCCTAGCATGCGTGTTAAATTCATCGAATTTAAGCGGCCGGTTGTCAAATGCGGAAGGAAGTCGGAACCCGTATCGGATTAGTTTTTCTTTGCGAGACCTGTCCCCTCGATACATTCCATTAAGCTGAGGAATAGTGGCATGACTTTCATCAATTATGAAGAGCGAGTCATCTGGAAAATAATCTAAAAGTGTTGGAGGTGGTTCATTTGGCGGTCGATTAGTAAGGTGACGAGAGTAATTTTCAATACCCTGGCAGTACCCCACCTCTTTAATCATCTCTAAATCAAACATTGTTCGCTGTTCGATTCGTTGCGCTTCTATTAAAAGATTCTGGCTTTCAAAATAAGCAACACGTTCCAATAGTTCCTCGCGAATTGACTGAACGGCACGTTTAAGAGTTTCCTTTGGTGTGACGTAATGGCTGGCTGGATAGATGCCTATGCGGTCAATTTCACGAATATTTTTTTGAGTTAATGGATCAAATGCACTAATGCGTTCGATGGTATCACCAAAAAACTCTACTCTTATTGCTTCATTACGCTCATAAACCGGAACAATGTCGATTATATCCCCTCTCACACGAAATGTTCCCCGCTGAAAATCTATGTCATTTCTTTTATATTGTATTTCAACTAATTTTTGTAATGCATATTCGCGTTCCATTTGCATACCAGTCTCAATAAAAAGCAACATCCCATGATACGCTTCAGGTGAGCCTAACCCATATATACAGGAAACACTGGCAACAATAATGACATCACGCCGTTCAAATAAGGCACGTGTTGCCGCATGCCTTAATTTATCAATTTCATCATTGATTGATGCATCTTTTTCTATGAAAGTATCAGTTTTTGGTAGATAGGCTTCTGGCTGATAGTAATCATAATAGCTAACAAAGTAGCCAACGGCATTATTAGGAAAAAATTCTAAAAATTCTCCATAAAGCTGAGCGGCAAGAGTTTTATTATGGGCAAGGACTAAGGTAGGTTTTTGCACTTCCTCAATTACTTTAGCAAGGGTAAAAGTTTTCCCTGATCCAGTAACTCCAAGAAGAGTTTGATGGGCATTCTTAGAAAGAATACATTCTTTAAGCTGTGAGATAGCCTCTGGCTGATCACCAGCTGGTTTGAATGGTGCTTTGACTTTAAATGGTTGCATCGATTTTCCTATGTTTGAATTCTGGTTAAAATAGCACAAAATATGTGTTAAATTAAAGATTCGGTTTATAATGGCTAAAAAATATTAATCATCGATAGAGTTATTTATATTTAGTTCGCTTTAAATATTTTATATACTTTTTCCCTCCCAGCTATTTCAAACGATTATTTCTGTGTAAAGGTGTGTTTTAAGTGATTGAAGATAATAATGAAATTATAAAAATAATACAATTAGACAAAACTACCATCACCTTAATTGGGACAGCGCACGTTTCCAAAGAGAGCGTCGCGCTGGTTGAGGAAAAAATTATGAGTAGAGAGTTTGATTGTGTTGCAGTTGAGCTATGTC
>CAJJDL010000165.1 GCA_905182935.1 uncultured Nitrospinaceae bacterium
ATGCTCTGTTGAAATGATTAGGCTTTTATAGATAACTAAGCTGGTTTAAAATAAAGTTATATAAATAATAGTTCACTAGTAATTAAGATATGCTTTGTATCTTTTTTATTCAGATTTTCTCTTTTAAGGAGTTTGATAATGTATAAAGTTATATTTTCTATTTTTTTATCAGTCTTTTTTCTGGTTCAGTCTTCTCATGCAAAGGTGCCACTTGCTGGTGATGTAGCTCCTAATTTTTCTTTGACTTCCACTACTGGAGAAAAAATCGCGTTATCTGACTTACGGGGAAAAGTTGTTTTAGTCGGTTTTTTTCATATTTGTGTGCCTTGCATGCAGCAGGCTTTAGAATTTAATAAGGTGAGAGCGCAACTTTCCTCTAGTAAGCTAGCTGTTTTAGGTATCAACACTAACGGAGATTCAAAAGAATTAGTTATGAAATACCTTGAAGGTTTTTCTGAAGAAGTTAAGTTTTCTTACTTGCTCGATCCCAAACAATCTGTGCATAAGAACTATGCCCAAAGAGATATGCCAACAGTTTTAATTATTGATCCTGAAGGAGTCATTCGGGCTAGGGTGCCTTGGGTAGACTCAGATCAATTAGTAAGCTTTCTTAAAAAATTTTTATAAACTAAGTATTGTTCCTCCAAGTGATTTTTAATAATTTGTATTAGAATTTTTAGATATTTTCTTTTGCTTTAAATTGGTAGTACCTGAACGTAAGACCTGCTATTGAGATAAAAATTATTCCACAAAGAACAGTAATTGAAGGAAAGATTAAGGCAACTGAAAGTGGAATACTTTGCAAGAGCCACTCTAATGCTTTTTGCAAGCCAAACCAAGATTCTGGATTGCTCAACCATTGAGCAACAGCTGTATCTTTAAATACAAAATTAAACAGGACCGTAATAGTGTATTCGGACCATACACCATCTCTTATCCATAAAAATGCTTGGTAACTAACAAGCCCAATTCCGGAAACTAGAAATAGGGAGGCTAAGGAAAGGGTCCCTATTGTTAAACTTCCACAAAAAAAATCTATAACAGTAAGCTTTGAGATGAAAAATCGCAGCTCCTTAATTATTTTAGAAGTGGTTTGTCGTAAAATAGTTTTAAGATTTATTGTCGCTACTTCATAAAATCCATTGGCTCTATCTAGAGCCTCGTTAATCCATTCCACCCATGACATATGATCTGATTTTTGGTGGTCATTTTCGGTGTGAGTCATGTTTTCCTCCTATCAGAAAAATATTTTCTGGCCGATAATAAGTCATTTTGGCGCCAGCCAAAATAGTATGTTATTTATAATAGCGCATAATCAAAATAAATTCATTTCTAGCCTAAACTTTAGTGCTTCAGTAAAATGCACTTTGTGTATTAAAACTATTAGCTCGTTTAAGCTCTATAATATCAAGGATGATAAATAATGAGATAGACAGGTTTTCTTGTTTTTACGATAATTCCATGAACTATAGAGGCCAGACAAAGAGAAGCAAGGGGACAGAAAGACCAACAATTATAATTTCCAACGGTAACCCCATGCGCCAGTAGTCATTAAATTGATATCCACCTGGGCCCATAATTAGCGTATTGTTCTGATGTCCAATTGGAGTTAGAAATGCGCACGATGCCCCAACTGCTACCGCCATAAGAAATGGGTCCACGTTTACTCCGAGCTGCCCAGCGATACTAACTGCTACTGGAGCCATAACTATTGCGGTTGCCGTATTGCTCATCATGTCAGATAAAGTCATTGTAACAACTAAAACAATCGCCAGAATAAGAGGAGGTTGCAGGGTTGCGCCTAAGTCAAGGATCGATGCAGCTATCAGTTGCGTTCCACCTGTTGACTCCAAGGCGCCGCCTATAGGGATCATGGCACCTAATAAAATAATGACAGGCCAATCAATCTCTTGATAAAGATTGCGTATGGGTACGATATTAGAAATTACCATCAAAATAGCAGCAGCAGAAAGAGCTATTTCGAGCGAAGTTAAACCCATCACCGTGGCAACAATGGCTAGTACAAAAATACTTACTGCAAATCCCGCATTTTTTTGTGACCCCCAATTGAGTTGCCGCTTAGCTAACGGTAGACAGCCTAATGATGAAACCAATTCGGCAAGACTTTCTGATTCCCCTTGAAGAAGCACAACATCACCTCCACGAAACTGGACGTTGGGCAGACGTTTTCGTATAGGTGTACCTTGTCGTGAAACCCCAAGTAGGTGAATACCATAGCGTTTTTTAAGCTGAAGCGAGTTAAATGTTCTGGCCTCCATTCGTGAACTCGACTGGACCACCGCTTCCATCATCATAGTATCTTTAGAGATTAATAGAGATGATTTCTCCTTACTTACTCCTAGCTCTAATTTGGTGTCGGTCAAAAATTTTGCCAACTCCTTAGGCCCTGCCTCAACAATAAGAATATCTTCACTATTGATTTCTTCATGACGAAGAGAAGCTAGTATACGGCGTTCATTTCTAATCAGTCCGACAATCTCTACATCTTGTTTTTCTGCAATTTGGTCGAGCTCTCGAATTGATGTGCCGACTAATTCGGAATTTTTTGGAACGACTATTTCGTAAATATAGTCATCAATTGAAATTAATTGACCTCCAGTATTTTGTGTGCGCCGCTTTTTTGGAATTAATCGCCAGCCTACCAGGGCAATGAAAGATACACCTGCAAGTGCTAATACTCCACCGACTGGAGAAAAGTCGAACATTGTAAATGGCTCTCCTTTTATATCATTGCGAAAATTTGCGATTATAATATTAGGTGGCGTTCCAATAAGAGTTACAAGCCCACCCAAGATGGATGCAAAAGACATCGGCATTAATACATTGGCAGGAGATCTATTTGCTTTTGAAGAAGATTCTATCCCCACTGGCATCAAAAGAGCGAGGGCGCCGACGTTGTTAATTACTGTAGAGAATGCTGCTGAAATTCCAGAAAGTACAGCTACTTGCATTGATACTCGCTTAATAGAGAAAACTAGATGATTAACAATCAAATCCACCGCTCCGGAATTTGCCAAGCCTCGGCTGAGGACAAGTACTACCGCTATGGTTATTGTTGCAGGATGAGAGAAGCCCAAAAAGGCATCCTGAGAAGGAACAAGACCTATTAAAACGCAAAGGATGAGCCCCATAAAAGCGACCACGTCATAACGAATTCTTCCCCAGATAAATAGAGTAAAAATACCTATAAGTATTGAAAAAATTGTAATTTGCTCTTGATTCATAAACCACCTTAATTAACGGTGAAGGGAATTTTTTTATCGAGTGACTTTTCTCAATTGGTATTTTTTTACGGCTTGATTGTGTTCTTTAAGGTTTGGTGAAAAGTGATGACTACCATCTTTTCGTGAAACAAAGTAAAGGTGATTTGTTTTAATTGGATTTAATGCAGCGATTATAGCTTGTAATCCTGGGCTAGCTATCGGCCCTGGCGGAAGTCCTTTGTGACGATATGTGTTATATGGGGAGTTAATGCTCAAGTCTTTTTTTCGTATATTACCGTCAAAGTCTTTAATAGCGTAGATTACAGTTGGGTCTGTTTGTAGGCGCATATTTTTTTTAAGGCGATTATGAAAAACAGAAGAAATATGTTTTCGTTCTTCTGTTTTTCCAGTTTCTTTTTCTATCAAGGAGGCTAAAGTAATAACTTCATGCAATGATAGTTTTGAGCGCTCAATTTGATCTAGAATATTATGGTTTGTTAAACGTTTTTTAAATGTTTCTAACATTACGCTTACTACTCTTTTCTCAGACGTGTTTTTGTTGAAGTGATAAGTTTCTGGAAAAAGGTACCCTTCTAATGTTTTAGTTTTTAAACTTAAGGATTTTAGCAGATTTTTATTTTTACTTTCTTTAATGAATTTATCTTTATTTACAATATTTTTTTTTGCCAGTAAGTCAGCGATTTCTGTGATTCTGTAACCTTCGGGAATGGTTACTGCGTGAAGAACAGTCTTACCTGTAGTAATAGCTTTGAGTATGTCTATTGGGAGCATGGATGGATTAAGTTCGTACTCCCCGATTTGAATTTGCGTTTGTTTTTGACGGATATTAGCAAGTAAACGAAATGCAATGGAGTTCTTGATTAAATTGTGGTCTTTAAGATTAGATGATATTTGCTTTAGAGTTGCGCCTGGAGTGATGCTCACAATAATCGGTTTTAAACTGTTTCCTGCAGGAACTGATACCTGATAATAAAAAAAACCTGCTATTACCCAGGTTAATAAAATAACTCCTGCAAACAGAGGGAAAAAAATGAAATTAATCGGTTGTTTCATTTATTTATTCTAATGATTAAGGGGTTGTGTCTTCATATTGAATAACGTTTTAATTTGCTACAAATTCTTTTACAGCTAAAAGAAACCGATCGTTTTCATTTTTGTTGCCTACCGTGACCCTTAGGCAGTTTTTTAGTTTGGGGTGGGAACTAAGATTGCGAACCAAAATACCATTATACATTAGATGGTAAAATAGGTCGCTGGCTGATTTCTCGGTTTTAAATAAAAAGAAATTTGAGTCTGTTGGAAATACGTAGATAGATTCAATTTTTTTGAGTTCCGTTATTACACGGTTACGTTCTTTTAGAATGTAATCAATTTGATTTTGTACCGTTGTAAAATTATTGATTATGTGCTCAGCAAAGTTTTGAGATAAAGCATTTGAGTTGTATGGGAGGCGCACTTTATTAATTTCTTGAATAATAAACGGGTCTGCCACACCAAATCCTACTCGCAAAGCCGCTAGACCAATTTTTGATAAGCTCCTCAAAACTACTAGGTTATTATGGTTTTTAATTTCATTGATAAAACTTTTTTTTGAAAAGTCATAATAAGCTTCATCAATGACGACGATACCTGAAAACTCTTCAATCACTTGACGTACTTCGGTTTCAGAAAAACAGTTGCCTGTGGGGTTATTTGGGTAGCTTAGAAAGATTAATCGTGATTTGCTTTTTTCCGCTGCTTCTAATAGTTCGTTTGCATTAAAGTCCCAATTGTGGTCAAGAGGTATGGTTTTTGTTTTGATACCTAAACTTTGAGATATGATTGAGTACATTGTAAAGGTGGGATCAGGAATAATGATTGTATCTCCTTCTTTACAAAAAACTTGCAGGAGCAATAGAATGATTTCGTCTGAGCCATTTCCAATGACCAAGTTGTCTGTTTTGACCAGGTGTCTATTTGCAATAGCTAGCTTTAATTTTTTGCTGTCAGCATCAGGGTATCGATTTAATTGGATTTTTTGTAGTGATGTTGCAAATAGAGCGAGCAGTTCCTTTGTGGGTGAAAAAGGATTTTCGTTGGCGTGTAACTTGACCTCACATGAAATATTTTCTACGATATATGGTTTTAGTGAACGGACGTTTTCTTGGATTAGTTTAGTTAAGTCAATGCTGGCCATCAGTGGTTCTCCATTTGATCGGTTAAACTCTTAAGGTCAAGTGAAGTTGGTTGATATAGTTCTTTCCGCAGGTGTTCTGCTTTGATAACTGAGATTATATTTTCAGAGGTTTCTTCTATATTTATATTAGTTAATATGTAATCGTATGATTTACATTGCTGCACTTCATTTTTACTCGATTCCAGACGGTCTCTAATCACGCTTTCTGATTCTGTGTTACGATTTCTTAATCTTATCTCTAGTTCTTTTAAGGATGGTGGCAGTATGAAAATAAAAACGGCTTTATAGTTTAATTTTCTCAGGGAGCTTGCTCCTTGAACGTCTAGTTCAATTAGAACGTCATCTCCATTTTTTTTGTGACTATCAATAGATTCAAATGCTGTTCCATAATAATGTTGATAGACCTTAGCCCATTCAATGAATTTATCGTGTTTAATTTTTTCTTCAAAATTATTTTTTGAAATGAAGTGATAGTCAATACCATTTGTCTCGTTATTTCGTGGTTCCCTTGTGGTATGGGAAACACTAAATTTGAGTTTAGGTAGCTTCTGTTTAAGAGTTTTACAGACAGATGTTTTGCCTGTTCCTGATGGTGCTGAGATTATAAATGTGATTCCGTTTGGTTGCATTGCCTGAGTTTGTATAGGGCTTAATTGATTTGGTGGGATATCTTTTTTAAATGACTATAAAATAGTGTGAAAATAATTATTCTATATTGGCTAACTGTTCTCTAATTTTTTCCAGATAACTCTTCATTTCTATTACTGCCTGGGAAACTTCAAGATTAATAGTTTTCGAGCCAATAGTATTTACTTCGCGGTTTATTTCCTGTGTTAGGAACTCTAGTTTTCGTCCTTGTGGTTCGCTGGATGCTACTAGTTTGTGAAATTGTTTTAGGTGGCTTTCTAGACGAACAATTTCTTCAGTTACATCGCAGCGGTCAGCGAGCAGAGCTGTTTCTTGGGCTATACGAGCGGGATCAAGTTCAGTGCTGTTAGCTAATAGTTGTATTTTTTCTTGGAGTCTTTTTTGAAATTCTTGCACGGTCACATTTTGCTTTGATGAGATTGTTTGCCCAATTTTCTCAATGCAACTAATTTGGTTGCTAATAGCATCTTCTAAATTTATGCCTTCTTCTCCTCGCATTTTTATAAGCTCGGTAAGAGCTCTTTCAACAGTCGAAAGAATCATTTCATCGTTTGATTCATCAATTTCCTTTGGTTCTGGTTTTACAAGATCCCTTAAAGCTAATATTGTATTTATATCAATTTCTCCTTTGAGCCCTAAGTTTTCGCGGATTGTATTGAATGCTTTTAAATACTGTGCTGCTAGGGGGAGGTTGGGGATGATTTCAAGGTCTGCTCCTGACTCACCATTTTTTTCTATAGAAATGCTTATATCGAAAGAACCACGGGAGCATCTAGATTTAACCAGTTTTTTCAATGGAAGCTCAAGAGAACTCAGCGATTTCGGGAGGCGCGTATTTATGTCTATAAATCGGTTGTTTACGGAACGAATTTCCACTTTGCAGGTCAGTTCGCCATCTTGATTCTCGTATCTTGAAAAACCGGTCATACTTTTGAGCATAAGTTTAAGTTAGACCTTTTCAATGAGCATTTTAAAGTATCCATCTATTTTTCCCATTGATAGCACCTTATGGCCATCATTTTGGACGCTCCGAGGGACATTTTTTTCGGGCTCCCCTTGATCTAGAAGAACTTCGAGGCTATCACCTGGTGCCATACTCTCTAGTTTAAGTTTTGTTTTGACGTAGTTAAAGGGACATTTAACTCCAAGCAAATCAATTTTATACAGAGACTTTTCAGTTGAAGATTTTGGATCATCTCCGCCAACCCTTATTCTTAACGATTTATCAGATTGCATTTTGTTGCTAACATTACGACACTCTGCGGCGAGTTCTCCGCTATTTGTTACCCACCATTCAACCACGTCAGGGTTAGTTACTTCAGTATCTTTTTCAAAGCGCTCTCCCATCTCGGTAAATTTACCCGATACAATTTCCATATCGATGATAAGTGAGTGAAACTTTCGAATACATTCTAAGTCGTCATTAAAGTCCATTCCTTCTGTGACTAATAACGCCCTTGCGGATGCAACTGTGGATCGTTTTGCATGATCCATCGCATCAGCGTATTCTTTTTTCTCAAGAGATAATTTACCTTGGAAGTGAGCTCTTTCAGCTTCTGAAAGCCGGTCTGTTATCATGTCCGTGACAGCTCCAGCACATTCACCTTGTCCACGATCCTCTAGGCTAAATTTTTCTTCTGAACCAAAGTCTATATAAGATTGTGGGGCCTCTTCCACGTCTGGTAGATCTCTTAAGTGATTAAGTAATTCACGGAAAAAATCTTTACCTTTTCTATCAAAAAAAGTGCCAAAAGACTCGTTTTCAAGTTTATCCTTTTTGTAACAATCAATGACTTGCCTGGTTGCCTGAGGAGCATTTTTAGAAGGAATTTTAATCACTGACGTCCCAAAGATAACCTTATCTTCATCAATCCTACCACCTAATAGTATTTCGTAATGCGGTGCAAGAATCCCGTTTAATTTTTTCGCTCCACCATGAAAGCCGATTGAAGCGATATGGTGCTGACCGCAAGAATTTGGACACCCACTAGCTTTGATAGAAATGTGATCCAACTCTTCCGAGTGCGGAAACCCATTTTCCATCTCTTCGTTTAGATGTTTGACCAAACCTCGAGAAGCCGTTATTCCCAGGTTACAAGTTTCTGATCCTGGACAGCAGGTAATATCACGAATTTCTTCAGTCCCAGCCTTGTGTAGTGAGATTTTGTGGAGTTCTGCATAGACGGTGCTCAATGCTTCACTCTTTACCCATGGGATCATCATATTTTGATTGACTGTATTTATAATAACCCCTCCAGCTAGATCAGATGCGATTTTAGCAACGGTTCTTGCTTTATCGCTGGTTATATCTCCCAAAGCTAGTTTGATTTGGATATTGTAATAA
>CAJJDL010000166.1 GCA_905182935.1 uncultured Nitrospinaceae bacterium
CTAACCTTGTATTAACGCAGGCCACATTGGCGCTTGACCAAGAATACTATTATGCAAAAGTTACTTGCCTAGCGGCTTTAATAAATATAGGTCTAAATTTTTACCTTATTCCTACCATGGGAGCAAAGGGAGCCGCTATTGGAACTATAGTAACCGAGAGTTTCCTGGTAATTTTAATCGGAGGAGGAATTTATATGTGGAATAAAAAGTCGGGCCATAAAATTGAAACACTCTGAAACGCTTGTTCTGCATGATGCATTTGCATTTAAAGGGGGGGGGGAACGCCTTGTCCAAATTTTATGCCGAGAGCTGGAAGCGGATCTAGCTTTTGGGTACCACAATAAAGATTCTTTCGATTTAAAAGAACTATCCGGCCGCCTTATTGATTTAGGATCAGCATCCAAGTTGCCCTTGTGGCGCACTCTAAAGAGGTTTAATAGCTTTTATAAAAATACTAAATTTTTAAGCGAATACAAAAACATCATTTACAGCGGTCAAAACTCTCCACTCGCAATATCAAACCATCCAATAGGGAAAAATATCTACTATTGCTTTACGCCTCCGAGGTCAATCTACGACCTTAATGAAATCCACTTAGCATCTCTCTCTCCATTAAAAAGATTAACGCAAAATTTATATAACTCACTTTTTCAACCTCTCTACGAACGAGCTATTCACCAAATGGATGTAATTGTAGCGGATTCCAAAAATGTTCAAAGTAGGATTAGTAAATTCATGGGATTAGAATCTATAGTAATATATCCGCCTTGCGACACAGAAAAATTTTCTTGGATTGGGCAGGGAGATTATTACCTTTCTACAGCTCGTCTTATGCCTTACAAGAGAATAGATTTAATTATCAAAGCATTCACCAAGCTTCCTGAAAAACGTTTAGTCATAGCATCTACTGGCCCCGATGAAAGTCATCTAAAGCAACTTGCCCAAGGACTAAAAAATATAAAATTCGTAGGCGATATAAGCGATCAAGAATTACAACAACTCTTAGGGAATGCAATAGCTACAATTTATATTCCAAAGGATGAAGATTTTGGGATGTCTCCAGTAGAGTCGATGGCTGCTGGAAAACCAGTAATCGGATCTGGTGAGGGAGGGCTTTTAGAAACTATAATCCATGGCGAAACTGGCTGGCTATCATCATCAAACCCTCATCACGATGAACTGATACAAGGAATAATAGAAATAAACCCTAAGCAAGCCGCCCTCATGCGGGAATCATGTGAAAAGAGAGCCATGAGCTTTTGCACTGAAGTTTTTATTGAAAAAATGCGCGAAGTCATTGGTTAAAAAACTCATGAACCATAAGTTTGCCAATAATTAATGAACTCTCCCACTTTCCAGATGTGTTTGTGATTATAATTAAATTTTCAATTGAATCAGAGTTATTAATTTACCTTTTCGTATCGCATATTTCTTCGCTGAGGCTTGAATCCACTATCAGTAATAATATTACAAATTTCTTCCTCATTAAGACAGTAAACAGTACCTGCCGCTCTGACAACATTTTCCTCTAGCATTGTGCTCCCCATGTCGTTTGCACCATAATACAAAGCCATTTGACCAACCTTAGGCCCCTGCGTTACCCACGAAGACTGCACGTTATCAAAATTATCAAGAAATATACGGCTGATCGCAAGGGTCCTGAGATAATCAAGCCCTGTTACTTGAGAGGTTATGCCAAGATCTATACTAAGTTCTGTATGACCTGGCTGAAAAGGCCATGGAATAAAAGCTGTAAACCCAGATGTTTTATCCTGTTGTTCCCGGATTCGATGAAGATGTTCAACCCTATCTTCGAAAGTTTCAACATGACCAAACATCATTGTCGCAGTCGTAGGTATATCCATACCATGAGCACAATCCATAACACCTAGCCACTCATCAGTAGAACATTTATGTGGACTTATTTTACGTCTAACATGGTCCACTAAAAGCTCAGCTCCTCCGCCAGGAATACTATCCAGACCAGCAATTTTTAACCTTCGGAGAGTTTCCTCAATAGTTAACTTGGAAATTTTTGCAGTATGAACTATCTCCGGTGGCGATAATGCGTGCAGGTGTATATCAAACTGTTTCTTTATACGCTGAAATAAATCTTCAAAGTAATCAATCTTTAGATTAATATTGTGCCCACCCTGCAGTAAAATCTGCCTTCCTCCGACAGCAATTGTTTCTTTAATTTTTTCAGCTATTGTTTCAAAAGGATGAACATAAGCTTCTACATCACCTTCTTTTCTATAGAATGCGCAAAAAGTACAGTCTGTAACGCAGATATTGGTATAGTTTATATTACGGTCAACAATATAGGTTATTACCCGTTCCTTTGCTTTCTTTCTCGAAATGCGTGATGCAATATTTCCCAGCAAAAGCATATCTTTAACTTTAAATAATTGAACTGCTTCTTCAGAAGAGATCCGTTCACCGCTGAGCGCTTTTTCAAGAATATTATTTGTCATCGCAATGAATCTCTAAATAGTTTCCGTCTGGATCCTGAAAATAAACCGAATCTCCGTCTCCACGACGAACAGGCCCACCACCAATATCAATATTTTCATCTCTAAGTTTTTCAACGGCTAACAGGAATTGGCCGCATTCTATCTTGAAAGCAAAGTGCATATAACCCGTTTCGCTAAGAATCTCGATATGAGGTTTCATTGCCAAATGTGGCACTTCAAATAAAGCAATATAGGAGCTACCCACATCCAGCATTATATGCCGCAACCCTTTAGAAAATCTTTTGGCAACTTTAAGACCAAGTACTTCTACATAAAATTGTTCTGCTCGGAAAAGGTCACACACGTTTAGTGCGATATGGTGAATTCCTTCAAGTTTCATGGCTAAAGAGAAAAGTTAGGAGGGCTACAAAGTCCCGTCACCTGCTCCAATCGTCATTCCAGTAAGTCCATCAACACCAGAGTCTATCATTTTTTCTTCTTCGGTCACCACAAAAACATGGTAACCAAATTTACTTTGAATCGGGCCTAGCACCTCCCCAACAACAGCCTTCATAGCTGCTTTTTCAAGCTCTGGAGCAGCTGTATTATGTTCCAAATACCCAAGGTCACCGCCTTTTTTTCGAGTTCCACAAGCGCTGTATTTTTTCGCTAATTTGGCAAACATTTTCAACATCAACTCATTACTTTCACAGGATTTAAGATTTTCAAGTAATAAGTCCGCGACATCTCTTGTAGATAGTACTATGTGACTGACACGAACTGAACGAAAAGCCATAAATAGTCCCTCTATAAATATGTTAAACCTGCAACAAATAATCAACAGGCATTATTTTAATTAAATAATTATATCGCTTTTAATAGTTTTTACCAAGGTCTCAAGATATATTGATAACTAAAGTTAACCAAGGACTAATTTTTATATTTATTTTACAATAATTTCATTCAATTTAGCCGCCAGATAAAAAAAATAGAGCTCAAGAATTATAAAAAGAAGACGACTTGTATTCTTTGAGCCCATGAGTAAAAACAACATTGAGTGCCGCCACTACAGGTACTGAAATTATAATCCCTACTATCCCAAAAAACTCTGCCCCTAATAAAACTGCCAGCATGATTGCTACTGGATGTAATCCTATTTTTTCACCAACAATACGAGGAGTTATAATCATGCCCTCAAGGGCCTGAACCATTGCGAAAACTCCAGCAACACCAAAAACAAGTAACCAGTCCTCAGTTTGCATAAAAGTTAGTATCGCAGCTGGAATAAACCCCAGCACTAATCCTAAGTATGGGATCAGGCTTGCTAGGCCGGCAAAAATTCCTATAAACAAACTCATGGGAGTGCCACAAAAAAACAACCCAATACTATAAAGCCCTGCCATTAAAAAACCTACCATCAACTGGCCTCTAACAAAACTAGCAAGCATCTCATTAATTTCAGTTAATAAATTTAAAACACGTTCTCTATATCTCGAAGGAATAAAATTGAGTATTTTTTGATTAATTAAATCGTAATCCCTAAGAAGGTAAAACATTGCCACTGGGATAATAACGAGGTTAGCTAAAAGCAAAATAAAACTAAACATACCGGTTACGGAACTCCATAAAATCGAGGTAATTGACGAAACTGCTTTAAGAGGCAACTCACCGACCTTTAAAAGTTCATTATTTAAAATACCTTGTATTTTCTCAGGTTCGTCAACTAATCCAAAAAGAGGTTGGATCCACCCCTGAATTATCAGAACATAGCTGGGTAAATTTTGGATCAAATGTTCTGCCTGTAATTTTAAAAGGGGGTAAATCAAAAGCCCTGTTCCAATAACAAGCGAAAAAACTCCCAACATTAAAATGAAGACCGCAAATGTTCTAGAAATTTTTAAAGATTCGAGTCGATCTGTAATCGGATCTAATAGATATGCTAAAGCAAAAGCAATAAAAAATGGGGTAAGTATCCGACGAGAAAAGTAAAAAAATACTACAGCCAACAAAGTTCCTGTGATCACAAAGTATATTACTTGCGTATTTTTATCTTGATTCATGTCACAGATCACCAAAAGGTATTGGGGTTGAATCAACATCGATAGCTAGCCCCTGTTTAGCCTTTTTTTTAGCAGCCTCTGGTTCCCAATACTTTTGAATAGCAGGAATAAGAAATTCTGTTATTTTTTTTCCAGCGCGATAAGAAGCTACTGTTTCACTTTCAAAAATTTCATCTCTAGTGACTGTCGAAAAATCGCTTTTTGCTGCTACTACTTTTGATTGACTAGACGAAATAGCTTTAACATTGATTCCCACTTGGACTATTTTTAGGTTTATTTTTTTTTTATTTATCACTGTAGTTGAAGTAGCATTTCCTAAGATAACTATATCAACTCCTACCGTTGATCCTATGCTGGCAGCAGCTGAAATACTACCCTGGATAGCACTCATTATCGTTTTTTCAGAAACCTCGTAACGAATTAAATCCCTATTCACTACGGAAATACCAGCCTCCACAAAAGATTTAGATAATAACGCTTCTGCAATTGGCACCGTTTCCAAAAAACTAGTCTCTTTCTCAGAATTTAAATTACTTTCATTTATAAGAATAACTACCTGTTTTACACTATCCAACCCTAATATTACCCCTCTTCGTTTTAAAGACTTGTTAATCGCATCTTGAAAAAAAATGACTTCAAGATTAACGTAGCTCACTAGTTGATCAGGATCATCATAAGATTCTAAAAACCTGTAAGATTTCACATAGTCTTTCGGTGCCCTCAATATTTTTTGAATTTCCGGCCTGTTACGTTCAAATTCATCATTGTCTAGGATTTCTCGTAAATCTTGTTCCAATGCAGTCCTTAAGGCAATTTTGATAGCTTTTTTTCTAGCAGACACAAAATTATTTCTAACTACTGGCACTTCTACAATCACCTCATAAGTCTCATCAGAATCAAACTGAGCAACTGCAGTGAAAGCCTGGCCAACTATAATTAATATTAAAAACAATCCAAGGCAAATTTTAGGAAAAAAATTCCTTCTCATCATCGTTTTGTCTGAGTCGGCTTTAATCGCATCGCAGGAGGCCTCCGTTTTATTAATTTTTCTATCTTGGTATTTTCAACCAAAAACTCTAAAGACTTTATTTCTCGCGGAGACAGAAACCTATATGCTCCCAATGGAAGCCCGTTTAAATTTAAGTTTCCAAAATGAGTTCGTTTTAGTCTGATCACCGAGTGACCGACAACCTCGCAAACTCTCTTAACATGACGATTTTTCCCCTCAAACATTTTAATCTTTATAAAACTATTTTTCCCGCTGACACGGTCTATTTCCACCTCTAGTGGCATTGTAGGTCGATCATCTAATCTTACACCGCGACCTAGACGCCTTAAAGTTTTTTCATTTGGGACACCTCTCACTTTCACTAGATAGTTACGCGGAACTTTATTTTTAGGATCAAGAAGCTTTTTTGTTAAAGCACCATCGCTACTCAGCAATAATGCTCCTTGCGTATTATAGTCAAGTCGCCCTACAGGGAAAACTCGGCAAGGGACATTCACAAGTAAATCCATAACTGTCTTCCTCCCCCGTTCATCTTTACCCATCGTAGTAAGAAAGTTTGCGGGCTTATTAAGAAAAATAAACACTCTTTCTTGTGACCGAGGAATCAATTTGGCATTTACTCGAATTTCGTCCGACAAAG
Source organism: uncultured Nitrospinaceae bacterium (assembly GCA_905182935.1). GTDB lineage: Bacteria > Nitrospinota > Nitrospinia > Nitrospinales > VA-1 > Nitromaritima. Next base: position 6,163 of record CAJJDL010000166.1, read on the forward strand.
GATCTGCTGTGGTTCCCAATTTAGTCACCACATTTCCATTAACCTTTACTCGACCTTCGCTCATCCATCTTTCAGCCTCGCGTCTAGAAGTTAATCCGGCGTCGGCGATTATTTTTTGCAAGCGAATTTTCATATATCACAACGCGGTTAAAAGGTAATTCGTTAGAAATGCCACTGACGTTTACGTTTAATTAAGAGCCCTGAGAGGAATCAATTTCGGTAGGCTCAAAGGAGTCAATTTTAGTAGGTTCAGGAGGCTTCAACTCTTCAGAAACTGAATCAAATATTTCATCTTTAATATTGCTGTCAGATAATTCATCAAAAGGAAGTATTGTTTGATTTGACGAAATCTCACCCTCAAGTTCATTCTCCTTAAAATCCTCCAAGGTAGGCAAGTCGCTTAAATCTCTCAAACCAAAATACTCTAGAAATTTACGTGTAGTTCGATACATAATAGGCCTACCAGGAACTTTTTTTCTTCCACCAGGAGCAATAACTTTTTTCTCTAGCAACGTCTTAACAACCCCGCTAGAATCTACACCACGAATTTCTTCAACTTCTAGCCTAGTCAAAGGCTGTTTGTAAGCTATAATCGCAAGTGTATCAAGGCTAGGCTGTGACAACTTTGTTGTCTTATCAAATTTAAGAAACTTACGCACCCAATCTGAATAATCATTACGCGTGCAAAGCTGATAACCCTCTGCGACCTGAATAATCTGCAAATTACGCGATTTATACTCCTCCATCAATTCTTCCAAAATAGAATTAAGAGCAACTTTTTCAACTTTATCTGCAAGTAAATTCTTAAATTGACTATCACTAACTGGTTGATCCGCAGCCAAAAGAATATTCTCAATAATAGCTTTAACTTCTTCTCTTTCCACCAGCAATTTCCCTTTTAAGATTTTCGTAAATACTAAAACTTTGATCTAAGTTAGGCTACCTTTCACACAAAACAAAAGAATATATAAAAGCAGGCTTGCGCCTCTCAATCACTTAAAATATTTACTTAATGCTAATCCTTGCGAGTGATAATTAGATTTAATTTTTTTACCATACACCTTGCTAGGTTTTTCGATAACATTTTCGAATTTGAGTCGGCAAAATGTTTGACCATCTTCTACCATGAAAGGAACATCATGTGGGCGAACTTCCATAACAGCGCGAGTTCCTTGATTTTTCATGTTTTTACCTCCGTGCCAGCCAAAACCAGGATCAAAAAACCCAGCATAATGGGTACGCAATTCTCCACTATTTGGTTCATAAGCAACCATTTCGGCAAGCAAATGCGGCCAAATGCATATTTTTTCTTTGGACATCATTATATAAAAGCTTTCAGGTTCTAATATTAATCTTTTATTCCTAATTTGAGCCAGCGTGATAGGTTCCCAAAAGTCCATAGGATGATAGTGGCGATTAAGGCTCATATCAATAACACTAGAATTTGTTTTTGCTTTGTAGGCAACCACACGGTCTTTGCCCTCTCCCGCTAGATCTAAACTAATGAACAATCCATTATCAATCTTTACCTCTTTGACTCTAACCGAATTACCATCATCACCGAACAAAATAGGAGTTTTTTTATAATGGTTTTTCAACTGAATATCTGATAGATGAGGGTTTCCCTGAAAAA